>JAVBYA010000210.1 GCA_030824295.1 Bacteroidota bacterium | reverse complement strand
CGCAGTACGGTTACCAAAGGTTTTTGAAAGCTGCTGAAGTGCGATCATAGGTCATCCCTAGAGGGGAATGGAGTGTGGATGAGGAACGGAAGGCACAACGGTATCACCGGTGCGCCATATACTCCTTGAACAGGTCCCACCCGAGGAATGCACTGACGATCAGCAGGACCAGTCCGAAGAAGCGGGTCACCTTGCGGATGCGGGCGATCTCGAACTTCATCTTCTGACGCTCGACCAGTTCCACGAGCGTGAAGAACCACAGCGTCACACCGACGCCGGTTCCGAGCGCGAAGAGCGCATTGTCCAGGAACGTCTGTTCGATGATGCGGTAGCCGTGCACGATACCGCCGATGGTGATCCAATAGGCAAGGAAGGAAGGATTGGAGAAATACATCGCCATTCCAAGAAGGAAGTAGCGTTTGAATCCGGGCTGATCCTCATCGTTCGGCTGGAAATGCGCTTCCGGAAGTTTGCCAAACGTGGTCTTGACGCCGTACACGAAGAAGATGCCGAAGGTGGAGATGCGGAAGATGGAATCGAGCGTGGGATTGGAGATGAGCGAACCGACACCGAACACGGCGGCAGAACAATAGAGCACATCCATCAGCGCAGAACCGGTCCCGATCAGCAGCGCCTGCGCCGTATGGTTACGGAGCGCCTTCATCACCACCGCAAGATTGATCGGACCGACCGGGATGGTGGTCAGATAACCGATGATGATGCCGACAACAAATGCGATCATGGACTGCCTATCGTTGGTTCATTCTCTGTGGTGCCCGTTGAGAATAGATAAGAAAGTTTCGAGGAACAAGCAAGATGCTACGCTGCGGCCGGAGCGGCAGTGAAGCGTTCCTCTTCGATGTGCCCTTTTTCCTTCACGGAGGAGAGGATGTCGACGATGGGCTGTGCTTCGTAGAACTGCATCAGATGGTTCCGGAGTTTCGCGGCGTTCGGTTCCCCTTTCAGATACCCGATGTAGAATTTCCGCATCTCGATCACCGCGCGCTTCTCCCCTTTCCGTTCCACGGAGAGGGTCAGCAGTTCGATGCATTTATCGATCCGTTCGCCGAGCGTCCGCTTCGGCATCACTTCACCGGTGGCGAAATAATGTTTCGTGTCGGCGAAGATCCACGGATTGTCGATGGCGCCCCGGCCGATCATCACACCGTCGCATCCGGTCTCATCGAACACCTGCTTGATCTGTGCCGGTTCCACCAGACTCCCGTTCACGATGATCGGGATCGATACTTCGCGCTTCACTTTCGGGATCCACGAATAATCCGGATCACCGTTATGTCCCTGCGACCGTGTGCGGCAATGGATCGTCAGTGCTGCTGCCCCGATCCCTTCCAGCATCTTCGCCACTTCGATGATCTTGATCGAATGCTCATCCCAGCCAAGCCGTGTCTTCACACTGACCGGTATCTTGGTGGCATTGATGACATTCTTCACCAGCCGTTCCATCCGCGGAGTATCCTTAAGCAATCCTGCCCCCGCACCGCGTCCTGCCACCTGCTTCACCCAGCATCCCGCGTTGATATCGATGATGTCCGGGTTGAGCGAATCGGCGAGCCGCGCTGCACCTTCCATCGCGTTCTCGTCCCCGCCGTAGATCTGGATGCCGAACGTTCGTTCCTCTTCCAGAAAGCGCATCTTCTCGAATGTCTTCTTGTTGTTCCGGATCAGTCCGTCGGAATTGACGAATTCCGTGTACATGATATCCGCTCCGAGCCTCTTGCAGACGAGCCGGAACGGCATATCCGTCACATCCTCCATCGGAGCAAGGATCAAAGGACGGTCGATATCTATAGAGCCAATGGTCATGGGAAAACTAATCAGGTGTTAGGTGTAGGTATTAGGTACTAGGCAAAACCAGAGTATAGTTTCTTACATCGTACCTAATGCCTAGTACCTAACACCTAGTGCCTTCATTCAATGCGAAAATTGTTAGTTCAATTAGCCTTAATGTGCTGAACGATATACTCCGCGAACTGCTTCGTGCCGACCGTAGAATTCGGATTCAGGTCCCGCGTCACTTCCTTCGGATTCATCAGCGTCTCACGGATCGCTTTGTAGATCTTCTCCGCTGCCGCTGCTTCGCCCAGATGGTCCAGCATCATTGCGGACGCCAGAATGAGTGCTGAGGGATTCGCGATATCCTTTCCGGCGATGTCCGGCGCACTGCCGTGGACCGCTTCAAAGATCGCTGCATCTTTACCGATGTTCGCTCCGGGTGCAACACCCAGGCCTCCCACCAGACCGGAGCAGAGATCGGACAATATGTCCCCGAAGAGATTCGTCGTTACGATGACATCATACTGATTGGGATTCAGTACCAGCTGCATTGCCATATTATCGATGATCACATCGTGGAACTGGATCTCCGGGAATTCCTCTGCGACCTTCCTCCCCACTTCCAGGAAGAGTCCGCCGGTGAATTTCATGATATTCGCTTTGTGGACGATCGTGACCTTCTTTCGGTCATGCTTCCTGGCGTAATCGAATGCCGCCCGGACGATACGCTCGCTGCCGTACCGGGTGATGATGCCGATGGTCTCTGCAGCACTCTTCTGCGCATCGATATAATGTTCGATGCCGGAGTAGAATTCCTCAATGTTCTCGCGGAACATGACGATATCCACATTGCTGTAGCGCGAGGGGACCCCTTCGAACGACTTGGCCGGACGGAGATTGATATAGAGATCGAATTCCTTCCGAAGGGCAACGTTCACGCTCCGGAATCCCTTCCCCAACTGAGTGGTCAAAGGTCCTTTGAGAGCTACTTTATTCTGGGAAATGGATGCGATCGTCTGCTCCGGAATCGGATCCTTATGCTTATCGATACCGGCCATACCGGCATACTGCTCATCCCAACGGATCGGAACCCCTGTTGCTTCAACGACCCGGACGGCAGCTTCGGTAATGCTCGGACCGATACCATCGCCGGGT
>JAVBYA010000012.1 GCA_030824295.1 Bacteroidota bacterium | reverse complement strand
CAGTTGATGTCCGTCGGACGGGTTTCCCGGACCGGTTGTTCGGTGCGGTGTTTCCTTCGGTATTCCAGCATCGTCATGCCGGTCAGTTTCTTGAAGATCTTCGCACCGCTGTCCTCGCGGTATCCGTACTCGTAACAGATAAAGAAGCATGGGTCATCGCCCAACACCAGATGTTCCTTCATTGCCCGTACTTTCTGATTGGCGATGTAGTCCGCCAGGGCGATCCGTTCGTTGCGCAGGAAGGATTTGCGGAGCGTGTCGTAATGGACCTGCAGACGCTCCGCAACGGAGTGGATCGTCTTCACCTCTTTGATGTGCTGGTCCACGAACATCTTTACATCGGTTGTATTGTTGTACATGTAACCTCCGGATAGTGATGAAAAAATATTTACTGAAAATATAGTTTCACTCTTCTCCGATGGCAATCACGTGAATCCGTAGTTTTCACCGAAAGGCATTGTTGTAAATGGTTTATCATTGAGGGATGATCGTGAGCCGAAGCAGCGGGATGATGATTGGAGTGTTACGATGCTTTTTTCCTGCGGCGCATCCGGTATTTCCGCATGGTCGTTCCGGTCAGACGTTTGAACACTCTGGCCCCGGTATCTCCGCGCAATCCATATTCATCACAGATGCGGAAACAAGGGTCGTTGTGCATCAGCAGATGCTCTTTGATCACCCGGATCTTGGTATTCAGAATGAAATCACCGAGAGGAGTGCGCTCGAGCCGGAGGAATTCCTTTCGCAGGACATCGTACGGAATACGAAGCTTGTGTGACACATCGCGGATGGTGTTGATCTTTTTGATGTGCATCTCAACGAACATTTTTATCCGACCGGTATTGAGTTCCATATAACTCCTGAAAATGGCTCCACAATATATCGCGGGGCGCATCGGTTCTCAATCACGTGAATACGTTATTCTCACATCACGGAGGATGAATATCCGTTTCTGCATTGAAAAGGAGGGAAAAATTGTTCGCGGCGAAACAGGAGAGCCGTGTCCGAATTAAGAAAAGAGCGACCGGCGGGGATGAAAGTGGTGAGTAAAAGCAGCAACACACGCTCTGAACATGTCAGGCGTGTGTTGTGTGGATGAACTGATCAAAGAGATCCGTCAAAGAAGGACGCACATTCCATCACCGCGTTCGGTGTGATGCTATGCGGTTCTTCCCCGTCCGGCAGGGACGATACGATACTGTCCGCGGCGCCTCCGTCTGTCTGGCAAGCGGATGTGCATCCGGTCCGTATGTTACGAGGAACGCTTTCGGCGCCGGGGTTTCGGTCCCGGTTTCAAGCGTGACTTCAAACGGAATTTCGCCGGCAGTTTGCTGCGCTGAGGTTTGGAGTCTCCGCGGCGGTGCTTTTTCCGGTATTCCAGCATCGTAACTCCGGTGATGCGTTTGAACACCTTTGCGCCGGTATCATCCCGCAGTCCATACTCTTTGCAGATACGGTAGCACGGTGCATCGTGCATCTGCAGATGCTCTTTGATGACGCGGATCTTGGTCATCAGGATGAAGTCGCCGAGCGGCTTGCGCTCGGTGCGGAGGAATTCCTTCCGCAGGATATCGTACGGTATGCGAAGCTTGCGCGAAACATCGCGCACCGTTTTGATCTTTTTGATGTGCAGTTCTACATATAATTTGACACGCTGAGCATTGAATTCCATAAAATATCCTCCTGAATACTCCCTAAGGTATCATTTACCGACGTACAATTCAATCAAACAAACGTGTGATTTTATTTCCTGTGGCGTGCAAGCATGTGCGGCAAGAAAGGAGCGAAACAGCGGGACCGGAAATCGGACGCAGCGGTCCGAGAAGTATCGCTATGCAGGGTTCGAAAATCTCCGTACGACATCTTCGCCTGCGCGGGTAGGCCGCCCGGTGCGGAGATCGACAGGACACCAGAGCGTGCGTGCTTTGGCAAGCAGTCGCATATCCGCCGCGCGGAAGATCTCGGTGTGCCGCTCGAAGTAGTTCTTTACGGTGATGCCGACCCATGTGCGGACGATGATGGAGTCGTTGCGTCGTGCGGAGTATGTATAATCGATCTCGTGCCGGACCACCACCCACGCGAGCCGCTGCTGTTCCTCCGGAGTTGCGGAGTTCGTCCAGTGCGCGGTGGCCGCTTCCTGCACCCAGCGGAGATAGACGGTGTTGTTCACATGGTCCATCACATCGATATCGTCCGGCGCGACATCGATGCGGATCTCGTACCGTTCGGATGCAGGATCGCCGCTCACACCGCCGGTTCCTGCTGACTGATGCAGTGAAGCGTGCCGAGTCCCCACACCAGGTCCACACAGTCGATGCCGATCACAGCGCGGTCCGGGAACTGTGCCTGAAGGATGGTGAGTGCTTTCAGATCGTTCGGGTGGTTGAAGACCGGAACGATGACGAAGCCGTTGCCGATCAGGAAGTTCGCGTAGCTTGCCGGAAGACGCTGACCGTCGTATGCCACATGACCCGGCATGGGCAGCTCCACGATGGTGAACGGTTTTCCGTCCTGGTCCGTGAGCGTGCGCAGCAGTTCCAGGTTCTCCTGCAGGATGGCGTAGTTCTCGTCCGCCGGGTCCTCTTCCACGCAAGTAACGATCGTCGTGGGATTGACGAACCGCGCCAGGTCGTCGATGTGTCCGTCCGTATCATCGCCGACGATGCCGTCGTTCAGCCAGAGGATCTTCTCCTGACCGTAGTATTCCTTCAGATACGTTTCGATCTGTTCCTGTGTGAGATGCGGATTGCGGTTCTCGTTGAGCAGGCATGCCTTGGTGGTGAGCAGGCATCCTTTTCCGTTCACATCGATCGCTCCGCCTTCCATCACGATGCCGGGATCGAACACCGGCAGACCGAGGATCTCAGCGACCTTCGTCGGCACCACATCGTCCAGATCGAACGGCGGATACTTCCCTCCCCACGCATTGTAGCCCCAGTCCACCACCGCTTTCTTCT
>JAVBYA010000112.1 GCA_030824295.1 Bacteroidota bacterium | reverse complement strand
CCGCTTTTGCAGCACCGCAGCGGTTCGGCACGCCGAAAGCGCACAGCGGTCCGGATTGGCGCCAACTGATCCCGGGCGAAGGGGAATTCAAGAAACGGGAACACAAAGTGGTCAAGAAAATGGTAAGCAGAAAGAAGAAGGATTCATAATCTTTTAGATCGATGCTGTTGGGTCACGCCCTGCCAATGAGCAGCGGCGTGGCCCGAAAAATTCCGTCCCAACCACGGACGGCTCAGGAGGCAACCGGCAACGGTTGCTTCTTTTGTTTTAAAGCGGGATTTTAGCATGACCACTTCCCATCACTACAATCCCGATCATACCTATGAGCCAGACCGTCCTTACAGCACTTGCCGACAATGTCCTGACGATCACCATGAACCGTCCGGACGTGTTCAACTCCGTCAATGAGCAGATGAAGAAAGAGCTGCTGGAAGCATTCCGCAACGCCGAGAAGGACCCTGCCGTGCGCTGTATCGTCCTGCGCGGTGCCGGGGGGAAAGCCTTCTGCGCCGGCCAGGACCTGAAGGAGTATCAGGAAGCGAAGAGCTCCATGAAGGAGATGCTGGAGAAAGGGTACAATCCCATCATCAAACAGATGCGGACGATGGAGAAACCGGTCATCGGCATGATCAACGGCGTGGCGGCGGGGGCAGGGTTCAGTCTGGCACTGGCGTGCGATATGCGGATCATGTCCGACAAAGCGAAGCTGATCCAGGCATTCGTGCGGATCGGACTCGTGGCGGATTCCGGGAGCCATTGGTTCCTCCCCCGATTGGTCGGCACGGCGAAAGCATTCGAGTATGCGGCGACCGGCAGGGATATCGACGCGGTGGAAGCCAAAGAGGTCGGACTGGTCAATCATGTGGTCGCAGCAGCGGACCTGGAAATGGCAACCTACGAACTCGCAGGACGTCTCGCAGCAGGAGCAACGAAAGCGATCGGCATCATCAAGCGGACACTGAACAAATCGCTGACCATGTCCTTTGACGAACTGCTGTCCTATGAAGCGATGATGCAGGAAGTGGCGGCGCAGAGTGCGGACCATAAGGAAGGGGTGGCGGCGTTCATTGAGAAAAGGGTGGCAAAGTTCGAAGGAAAGTAAAAATGAACAATTGAAAATTGACAATTGACAATGAAAAGCAGAGCAATCGTTATTGAACCAATGAGCCGATGATTCAATGAATCAATTACACAATGAGCAAGTAGTTGTGTAATGGAGTCGTGGAGTCGTGGAGTCGTGGAGTCATGAAGTCATGAAGTCATGGAGTCATGGAGTCGAGCGGTAACGGAGTCGGGGAGTCTTGAAGAAACATATGCAAAACGCAATGGACTTGCTAAAGGGCATACCTCCATCTCAGAGCGACCTGCTGCTGAAGGAATGGGGATACGATCTGCTGCAGGAGTATGATGAGATCGTACGGCTGAGCGGTGCCGGCGGTGATGAAGCGGTGGAGCTTGCGACCGGCAGCGGCCGGCTTGCCGCTGTTCTTTCGTGCCGATTCGATTCCGTTGTCAGCGGCGACATTTCACTCTCCGATCTGCCGCGGGTCCATCAGCGGATACCGGCCGAGAGAATGCAGAATATCCGCTTCGTTCAGCTGGACATGGAACGACTTCCCTTCGCGGATGATTCAATCCCCCTCCTCTTCTGCATCAACACGCTGCATGAAACCGAGCATCCGCATCGGTGTCTGAACGAGATGATACGGTGCATCCATCCGAGCGGGACGCTCGTGATCGGCGACTTCAACCGAGCCGGATTCGATGCGATGCAGCGGATCCACTCCATCGTCTATCATAACGATCATCCCGAAGGAAGCATCCGTTCCGAAGAGATCGAACAGATACTCACGGACCAGTTCCGCACCATCCGCACCATCAATACCCCGCTCAATCGGACGTTCTCTGTGACCGGCAAGCATTGAACTCAGCCTTTCCGCTGTTTGTAGAAACAGAAAAAGAGGAGGATTTTTTGCGGGAATGACAAACACCCCCTTTCAATCCCATTGAAAATCAACAACTTCCGTATGGTACGGCATTTGCGGATTCCTCAGCACACTGAACAATTACAGCGCAGTAACAGACCAAAGACTCCGCTTCATCAATATCACTGAGAACCTACGAAAGGATGAACTATGCGTATCGGAATCCTCACCGGCGGCGGCGACGTGCCCGGTCTCAATCCCTGCATTAAAGAGGTGGTGTATCACGCAACGGATGCCGGAGCCGAAGTGTACGGCATACGGCGCGGCTGGGGGGGACTGCTGAACTTCAACATCGATGATCCCGAAGACCAATCGCAGTGGGTGGTGCCGCTGACCAAGCAGAACACGCGGACGATCGGCCGTTCCGGCGGAACGTTCCTTCACACCTCCCGCACGAACCCGCAGAAAGTGAAATGGTCCGATGTGCCGGTGTTCTTGCAGGACCCGAAGAACCCGCCGAAGAGCGGCGACCCGGTGAGCGATTTCACGCCGCATGTGCTTCGGGTGCTGGAGCATCTGAAGATCGATGTGCTGATCGCCATCGGCGGCGACGACACGCAGAGCTTCGCCGTCCGTCTGCATGATGAGAAATTCCCGGTGGTCTCCATCCCCAAGACGATGGACAACGATGTGTACGGAACGGATTACTGCATCGGCTTCTCCACTGCGGTCACCCGGAGCGTGGAGTTCATCACTAACCTGCGCACCTCGGCCGGTTCGCATGAGCGCATTGCGGTGATCGAACTGTTCGGCCGGAATTCCGGCGAGACGTCGCTCATCTCCGCATACCTTGCCGGCGTGGACCGGGCGATCATCTCCGAAGTGCACTTCGATCCGGAGAAACTGGCGGCACTGCTGATGGAGGACAAGAAGAACAACCCGAGCGGCTACGCGATCATGACAATCAGCGAAGGGGCGCAGATGATCGGAGGCAAAGTGGTGGAGTACGGACAGGCGGACGCTTACGGTCACAA
>JAVBYA010000119.1 GCA_030824295.1 Bacteroidota bacterium | reverse complement strand
CGGACTGCTCAGGAGTGAATAGACCGCCTGCATCTCCGATGCGCTTGCCGCACCGAAGAAATCGCGGAAGAAGAGCGCATTGAACTCGGTCTGATCCGTTTTTTCGGGATTCCACGCACACTGCGCATTCCACGCATAGCCGTAGTAATTCAACTCGCGGAGCGCTTCGCCGCCGAAATCGTTCCAGTTGGAGCAGAGGATGCCGAGCGAACCATTGCGGAAACCGTCCCGATTGAGATGTTCGATATTGAGGAATGTGACGAGGTAGTTCGGGAACGGTCCGGTGAAGTTCCAGACCGCCGGCGAGACAACATACGGGAATCCGGCCGCTTTGAAGGTCTCCGGACTGGTGTAATCCAGATTCGCACCGTAGTGCCAGTCCACCATCACCACATCCTTCGGGATCTTCTGCATGATGGCCGGCTGGTCCAGCAGGATGTCGCCGTACATCATCACTTTCTTTCCGTGTTTCTTGACGATATCAAAGATCCGCTTGTAATGCTCTGCGTGGACGGTCGCCAGGTCGCTCTTCTTCACCCGCTCCTTGTTCACACCGAGCCCCACGTCCCATGATTCATCCGCTGCGATGTTGAAATACGGCGAACTGAAACAGGCGGCGATCTCGCCGATCATCTCGTCCAGCATCGCATAGACCTTCTCGTCCGACACGTTCACCGTCTGCGCACCGGGGAACTCGGCATACTTCGCATATTCCGGACGGATGAGGATGTTCTCCCAGTGCCCGAGCGTTTCAAAGATAGGAATGAGTTCCACATGATATTGTTTCGCGTAAGCGTCCAGTTCTTTGCATTCCGCAGCCGTGAGCGGACTCCGGTCCTTACCGATGAGCGGATGGTTCTTGAACGCGAAGACATCCTCGATGTACGGACTGTAGACATTCATCTTGTACCGCGCGCAGAAACGGATGATCTTCTTGAAATTCTCCACCGTCGAGATCTGTCCCCGGCTGATATCGTCCGTGATGCCGCGGATCTTCTGTGCCGGGAAGTCGACGATGGTCATCCCCGGAACGATGATGGTCTTCTTCTCTTCCCGCAGCATCTGCAGCAGCGACATCATCCCGTAGAAGAGCCCTTTCTCGGACTCGGCGATGATGACCACGCCGTTCGGATCGGCATCCACGAAGTACCCTTCCGCCTTCATCTGCGGTGTGAGCGTACCGTTCCGTTCCTTCAGGAAGCGTTTCGCGAATTCCGTCCCCGGCCGTCCGATGAAAATGAAATTGTCGCTCAGCTTCCGCACCTGTTCCTCAGGCGTCACCTTCAGCCGGAGACCGCGCCGGACCGTGAGTTCTTCATTCAGCTGTTCGGCGATGAACTGCTCCCCTTTGGAACCGTTCCCGAGTACGATCTTCGTTGAGGCTGTGATCTTGAAGGAGGCGGAACGCTCCTCCATGGATTGTGGTGTGGGTATGATCGATGCATGGGTCATAAGGGAACCGATGATCAATGAAAGAAAGATCGAAAATGATCTGTTCATGGGATGTCCTTTGTATGTTGGTACGACCGGACAAAAGATAGGGGTTACTGGCAAGGGGTGCAAGAGAGAAAGCATTGTCCGCAGAAGCTGCGGACAATGCCGGAAAAGGTCATGACGCGATGAAAAACCGATAGAGGATGTAGGCGCCGGCAAGGAGAATCACCAGCCAGAGCAATCCGCGCTTATTCTGTTCGGAACGGATAGCATCGGCCCGAGCGGCGAGTTCGGGATGCGCACGGAGATATGCATCGACGAGATCTTTGGACTCTTTCAGTCCGAGTCCATGCTTCTCCCGAACGATCTTGATCGCCTCGATCTTGTTCCCGGTCTCCAGCACGGCGACCGCATCTGCGGGTATCTGTTGCTGTTCCATCGGTTCCTCAGATTTCGTTGCGATGCTCAGTTCCAGAACAATGCGTCCCGTCTCAGTGCGACGGGACGCCGTTCCGGCCGGACATCAATTGACGATGATGAAATTCAACTGTTCCTTCGCCACACCGGCGATGCCGGCGATCTCGTTGGCGGTCTTCAGGAATGTCTTGAGCATGGTCTGTTTGATCTTCTTGTCGTCCGGTGTCAGGAATCCCGGTTCACGATCATCCTCTTCGTAGTATTCCAGCCGCGCATCGTCCCCCATATCCTCTACCGGATCCGATTTGGCCATGGCGAACTTTGCGATATCGACCGCTGCTTCCAGGAATGTAGGATCGAGGTCCTGTTCATGCTGTTTCACGCCGGGGGTGAGCACGATATTGATCTTGCCGTCCGGTGCTTTCGTCATGGTCAACCGCAGCTGCATCCGCAGCGTGATCCGTTTCGATTCCCCTTTTCCCCCTTCGGGGCCGCCTGCCTGTTTGGTGTAGCTCCATTTCTTGTACGTGGATGTGAGGAACCCTGCGGAGAGATTCTCATCCTTGATATCGAAACCGTTGGAGACCATCACACCTTTGATGGCATTGAACGCATCTTCCATGGCGACTTTGTCCGTGGAGGTATTGACTTCGACGAGCGCAGGACCGGAACACCCGACTGCAAGGAGCAGCGCCAAGGGGAGCATGGTCAATAAGAACCGTTTCATTGGAACACCTTTCTGTTTTTTTATACGTTGATATGGGTTAATGGTGCGGTGTTGTTTCGATTCTTTTTTTTATACCCCGCGCAGCCGTGCAGCCTTCGCAACACGCTCCACCGCCAGGATGAATGCAGCGATACGCAGCGGCACACCGTGGTGATCCGCCGCGTGATGAACAGCGCTGTATGAGGCGGTCATGGTCTTCTCCAATTCAGCGATCACTCTGGGATACTCCCAGCGGAACCGCTGCACGTTCTGCACCCACTCGAAGTAACTTACCGTGACGCCGCCGGCATTGGCATAGATATCCGGGATGACCGGGATCTTCTTCGCCGCAAAGAGCTCGTCCGCATCATAGGTGGTCGGACCGTTCGCTGCTTCCACGATGATCTT
>JAVBYA010000272.1 GCA_030824295.1 Bacteroidota bacterium | reverse complement strand
ACAGTGGAACCGGTCGTAGAACGGCTGACCGCAAGACAGGAGAGTGAATCCAAAGGAGTGGGAGCCGCCGTGGGACTCTCGGTGAAGATCCTCGGACCGCTCGGTGTTTTCATCGAGGGGGAATATACCACCATGACCAATCGCGGCAAGAACGCTCAGGGTGAGAACATCCCGCAGACCGGCGGGCAATGCGCCGCTGCCGGCGTCCATATCACATTCTAGGAGGACCTATGAGACAGTGGATGATGGTGATCGTTGCGGTACTGTTCGCCGGTTGTTTCGTGGCGGAAGAGGAAGTGCAGCCGCTTCCGGAGTATGATGAAGTGAGGATCGAACCCGCCATCGATACCGTGTTCCTTGCGGAGACCAATGAGACCCGGCAATTCTCCATCCTCGGTTCCACAGTGAATGTGAGCGAATGGACCATCCAGAACCAGGGGATCATGACCAGCGCAAAGTACACTGTCCGCGAAGTGGACACGCTCCTCCATTCTGTCGATCCCGCCATCGGTTCGTGGAGTTCCTCGAATCCTTCCGTGGCGACGGTCTCCAAAGGACTTATCACCGGTAAGAGCCCCGGCACTGCATCCATCATCGTTTCCATCGGTGATGCGGTCTCACTGCCGGTCACTGTGAATGTCCGAGCGGTTCATACCGCACCCGGGCTTTCGCTCGATCCGCCGAACGCCATCTTCATCCTTCAGAATTCTGTCACGGTGAGCGGCACGGTCCAACTGGGAGCACTCCTGCGCATCATCGAACCGGTCGCCGGCATCGATATGAGGAATGTACCGTACTCCTCCAACGGTGCATACAGTCGCACGGTGACCGGACTGAAGCAAGGGTTCAGCGTCATCACCGTCCGTGCGGTCAATCCGAACGATTCCACGAAATACTCCGAACGGTCGAAGAGCGTATTCTATTATGATCCGAACACCATCGGCGCGAATGCCATTGTCGGGAACTGGCTCGGTAGGACCCTGGGCAAGGATTTCCATTTCACCATCAGCAACAGTATCATCCCTACGAGGTATGATATCAACGGGACCGTGGAGATCGACTTCAAATCGGCAGGGCTGGGATTGGGAACGGTGAAGGATATCACGCTGACCGGGTTCCTGGACCATAATGGCAGCATCAACGTTGCACTCTCCAAACAATCGCAGGGATTCACGATCTCCGGCACGTTCAAAGGGCATTTCTCCTCCGCAGGGTCCGGCAGCGGAAGTTACAGTGCGCAGGCGGTGAAGAGCGGCTGGCCGAAGATCAGCTTCAATGATGTGTGGACGGCGGTGAAGCAATGATCCGGACTTCCGTGATCCTCCTTTTTGTGATCAGCGAAGCCGTGTTGTTGAATGGCTGCGGTGTGACACAGCCGGTGCGAACGATCCCGGAGGGGACCACGCAGCTCACCGGTTCGTTCGGCGGCGCGGTCATCCCGTTTGCAGGGATCGCCATTCCCGTCCCGTACCTCACCACCGGCGCATTGTATGGATACTCCAATGACCTGACGGTCTTCGGCAGCGCCCATCTTACGGCCATTCTTTTTAAGAACGCCGGGCTCGATCTCGGCGCTTCCTACCGGGCAGTGAAGGAACAGAGTCTCATTCCCGAAGTGACGTTGACCGGGAAAGGATACTTCTTCTGGGATGCGGTCCGCGGTTCGACAAAACGGCTCTATCCCTCCATGACCGTCACCGCCAGCTACTCCGCTTCTGAACGGTCATTGCTGTATTTCGGTGCGGAAGGATTGTATCAGCAGAGCAATTCCGAACTCTTCATCGCACCGTTCGTTGGATATTCTTTTGCAGTGCATACATCGATGATCATGCTGTTGGAAACGAAATGGCTGGCGGCGAATAAGGATACCCGTCACGGCATCTTTGAAGGAGCCGGTTCCATCGGCGGAAGAGGGAACATCGGTATTTACTGCGGTGTGCAGTGGGAGGCGTTCCAATGACGAACCGGACGCTGCTGATATTGTCGATGCTCATCATGGCCGCATGCACCGGCTGCTTTGATATGGACAGTTCCCTCTTCAATAATGCGGAACTCGATGCGTATTCGCTTTCCACATCCGTCATTCCCGCAGCCCAGCGGCAGGAAGTTGTGTTGAACTCACAAGGGAAGAGGATCTACGGATACTTCGTGACCCATCCCGATAGTACACAGCGGAATGTCATTCTGTACAATCACGGCAACCGGGACCATCTGCAGTTCTATTGGGACAGGGTGGAGTTGTTCTATCGGATGGGATTCAGCGTCTTTATCTATGACTATCAGGGATACGGGAAGAGCGAAGGGGAGCCGACCGAAGAAGGGATCTATTCCGATGCGTCCGCAGCGTATGCGTACGTTCATACGACGAGGAATATCCCCGACTCACTCATCACAGTGTACGGCTTCTCGCTCGGCGGAGCACCGGCGACCCATCTTGCGGCGAATGTCTTCACTCCGCGCCGTTTCATTCTGGAAGCTGCATTTGCATCGGCCAGTGCGTTGACGCAGAGCGGTACACTGCTCGATGTGCCGTCCACCTTCTTCATGAACGGCGTCTATGACAATGCTGGGAAGATCGGCCGGGTGAAGGCGCCGGTGCTCATCCTGCATGGCGTGGACGATCTCTTCATCGATATGGAGAAGAACGGCAAGGTCCTCTTCGCAAAGGCTGCGGACCCCAAACGGTTCATCGCTGTTCCGGGCGCCGGTCATTCGAATGTCCCGGCAACGATGGGAGAGGCGCTCTACCAGACGACCATTCGCGATTTCATACTGCAATAAATGCGGACGGCGGCTTTCGCCGCCGTCCGCTCCATCATCACAGATCCAATGCTCACGTCTCTGCGCCGCTCTTTTTCCGCTCGAGCCGTATCATCTCCTTTTGACGACGGGGGAGTTCTTCCATCCGCATCTCGATCCCCTCATGCAGCCGTTCCATCTCTTTCTGATTCCATTCAAAGTTGAAGTGCTCCGGACCGCCGTTCCGG
>JAVBYA010000490.1 GCA_030824295.1 Bacteroidota bacterium | reverse complement strand
AATCTTATCACTTTGAAACAACCAATTCACATCACATATCCCGACATTCCGAGGTAGTTATGGCGAACAACGAAGAAGATTCAAAGACCGGATTCCTCATCGGATTCCTTGCCGGCGCAGTCGTCGGCGGCATCGTCGCACTGCTGTATGCGCCGAAGCCGGGCAAAGAGCTCCGCGCAGACATCAAGAACAAAGCGGGTGAAGCGGTAGAGAACGCCGAGGAGTATGTGAGCGCCGCCAAGAACAAAGCGGTGGAGATCATCAACGAGGGGAAGAAGAAATCCGAAGGGCTGATCACCGAAGCGAAGAAACGTGCCGAGTCGCTCCTGGGCGATGCGGAGAAGATCCTGACCGATGCCCGCAGCAAAGGGCCGTCGGAAAAAAAATAACCTATCAACGAGGGAACCATCGTGGACCAATTCTTAACGATCGTGCAGATCATCGTACTGCTCCTCCTTTCCGGAGTGGCCGTCTACGCCATCGTCGTGCTGGCGAGCCTGCGGGACCTGCTGGGAACCATCGACCACAATCTGAAGCAGGTGGCATCGAAGACGATCCCCACGCTGGAGAATCTCGAAGCGATCACATCGAAGATCCGCGTCATCGTGGAGAACTTCGATGAGCAGATCGCCGTTCTCAAGAGTTCAGTGGAAACATTGAAAGGTGTAGCAGAAAACGTTGCTGCATTTGAACGCCGCGTACAGGATGCGATCGAATCGCCGATCATGGAAGTGATGAACACCATCGGCGGCGTGATCCGAGGATTCACGTCGTTCTTCAACCGCGCCGTGGGAGGCAGAACTTCCCGGCCGGACGAGGAATGACCGCCGTTCGGCCGACCCGATCCGGGGACCTGCCCCGTACCCGCTTCCTGCCTATCATCGTCTGCGTGCGATGACTCCTCTTCAGTCCATGCAGCCGAGCATTGGAGACCACTGTGGGTCAACAAAACAATCACCGCGAGTATCCCTCGCTCCAGATCCGGACCATCGCTCTTATTGGACACGGCGGCTCCGGAAAAACGACGTTTTCCGAAGCCGCGCTCTTCTCCTCGGGTGTCACCAACCGTCAGGGCCGTATCGAGGACGGCAACACCATCAGCGACTACCATCCTGACGAGATCGAACGTAAGATCTCCATCAACGCCTCCCAGCTCACGACCGACGTCAATTCCATCAAGATCAACATCCTCGACACTCCCGGGTACACCGATTTCACCGGCGAAGTGAAGGCCGCATTGCGCGTTTGCGATACGGCGGTCACCTTCGTCCGTGCATTCGAAGGGGTCGAGGTCGGGACCGAAGTAGTGTGGGAGTATGTGAAGGAATATGCACTCCCGTCCCTGTTCGTGATCAACAAGACCGACGGCGAGAATGCGGATTTCGACCGCGTGTTCGCGTCGGTGAAGGAACGCTGCAGCAGCGATGCGACCATCGTCACCTTCCCGGTGAAGTCCGGGCCGGGATTCTCGGCGGTCGTGGATGTGGTCCGGATGAAACTGCTCCGGTTCACGCCGAATGCGAACGGAAAGTACACGGAAGAGGATATCCCGGAAGATCTGAAGGAGCGGGCCACACAGCTGCATGAGGAACTCATCGAGAAGATCGCTGAATCGGACGAAGCGATGATGGATAAGTTCTTCGCGAACGGTACGCTCAGCGATGAGGAGATCCGCAAAGGACTCCATCAGGCCCTGATGGAACGGAAGATCTATCCGACCTTCGCCGTCTCGTCGACGACGAACGTGGGAGCGCTCAACCTGCTCGAGTTCATCTCCTCGTACTGTCCGACGCCGGCCGAGATCCAGACGGTGAAGGCAACGGACATCAATACCGGCAAGGAGATCGATGTGAAGATCGACGATACCAGTCCGGCCACCCTGTTCGTGTACAAAACGGTCTCCGAATCGCATGTGGGCGAGCTCTCCTTCTTCAAGGTCTATTCCGGGGCGGTCACATCCGGCATGGATATGGTGAACGAGTCCAACGGCAAACCGGAACGTCTCGGTCAGGTGTTCGTGATGAACGGACGGGAGCGGAAGGAAGTGGCGAAACTGCATGCCGGCGACCTGGGTGCAGTGGTGAAACTGAAGGATACCCATACCAACAATACGCTCAGTCTGAAGACCTTCCCGGTGGTGTATCATCCCATCGCCTTCCCGGAACCGGTCATCACCGAAGCGATCGTACCGCGGACGAAGGGGGAAGAGGACAGGATCGGCAGCGGGCTGCATACGCTGCATGAGGAAGATCCGACGTTCGTTTACAAAGTGGACCCGGAGATCAAACAGACCGTGGTGTCCGGACAAGGTGAACTGCATCTGGCCATCATCATCCGCCGGCTGAAGGACAAGTTCGGCGTGGAGGTGGATCTGATCGAACCGAAAGTGCCGTTCAAAGAGACCATCAAAGGGACGGTGCCGGACGTGGAGTTCAAGCACAAGAAACAATCGGGCGGCCGGGGTCAATACGGCCATGTACACATCAAGATCGAACCGCGCAAGCGTGGGGAAGGGTTCGAGTTCGAGGATGCGGTGGTGGGGGGCGTGGTGCCGGGACGATTCATACCGGCTGTGGAGAAAGGGGTGAATGATGCCATGGAACACGGCGTGATCGCCGGCTGCCATGTGATCGACGTGAAGGTGACCTTGTTCGACGGTTCATACCATGATGTCGACTCGGACGAGATGTCGTTCCGCATCGCCGGTTCGCAGGCGTTCAAGAAAGGGTTCAAGGAAGCCAAACCGATCCTGCTGGAACCGGTCTACGAAGTGGAAGTGACCGTTCCGGACGATCATATGGGCGATGTGATGGGGGACCTCTCCAGCCGCCGGGGCAAGATCATCGGCATGGATACGGACGGCAGTCATCAGATCATCAAAGCATCCGTTCCGCTGAAGGAGCTCTATCATTACTCCACCACGCTCCGTTCCATGACGCAGGGACGCGGCATGCACCGTCAGAAATTCTCGCACTACGACGAAGTGCCGCGCGAAGTGGCGGACAAGATCAC
>JAVBYA010000459.1 GCA_030824295.1 Bacteroidota bacterium | reverse complement strand
GTGGTGATAACTGCTGTCGATGAATCCGGAATAGAAATTGATGCAGATGACGCCGTTGTTCTTGGCCACTGCTTTGATCTGGTCATCCTTCAGGTTCCGTCTGCTGGGACAAATGGCATAAACGGACGAATGCGATACCATCACCGGTTTTGTCGTGACGGCAAGAGCATCCCAGAAGGTCCGCTCGCCGGTATGCGACAGGTCCACCATCACCCCCAAAGCATTCATCCGCCGCACGACCTGCTTCCCGAAGTCCGTCAATCCTTTGAACGCCAGTGAATCGCCCTTTTCCGTTTCATCCGCTGCTGAGGTCGCCCAGGACGTGCTGTTGTTCCAGGTAAGGGTCATATAGTTCATTCCGCGTTTCGCCAGGTCTTCCAGATACGAGAGACTATCCTCGATCATATGACCTCCCTCCACACCGATCAGCGCGGCGATCTTGTCTTGTTTCAGTGCTTTCTGTACGGCACCATAGGTCGGCGTCATGGTCATCAACCGAGGTGAACGCCCTGCGATCGCGTTGAGTGTGTCGATCATCTCAACGGCACGGCGGTATGCCCTTCCGGCTCCGAATTCACTGCCGCACCACACGGAGAATATCTGGACATCCACTCCGCCCTCCTTCAGCCGCACAACATCCGAATGTCCTTCGGAGGTGCGGACGGAAAGGTCCTCACCCCGCATGGCACGGAGCAGAACGTCGTTGTGAGTATCTGCAACGAGCGCTTTCTTGTGCAGCGAGATGTGATCGCCTGCCGGAAGCAGTGCTGCAAGGAGCAGGGAGAGTGTCAGTAGTATTTTCATGCGGACCCTTTCAATTGGCAGGTAATGTAGAGAAGCGGACAGAGAAGTCCAAATGAAAAATGCCCCGGACGGTATTCCGCCGGGGCATTCAGACCGACCTTTTTCAGGTAGGTCACATCATCAGTTCCAGTTCTGCATCCTTCTGCTGCTTCTTCGGACGCGCAGACGGTTGCTCGATATTCTTCTCGCTCTCCCTCAGCAGTGAATCCAGGTCTATCAGTTCTTCCTCCTGCTGCCGGATCTCCTTGAGTGTTGTCTCCAGTTTCCGTTTTGCGGTCGGCGTGCGGAACATCACTTTGAGTTTCTGGTCGTTCACAACGGAATCGATCACCTCGAAGCGGAACTCCCCTTTCGGCAGTCGCCGGAGAACACGAAGTGCGGGGTCATTCACGGGGAAGTCGAAGACGAATGCTGAATCACCGACAACAGTAACAGAAGCAGCGGTCCTGTTGAACTCGGTTGACGGTGAACGCGGACGGACCATCTCCACCATCCCTGCCGCAGGAATACCGGCAGGCACGGCATGGTCGAAATGGATCTGGAACGCGCCGCTGGAAGAATGCACCCTCACTTTGTTCATTCCCATGCCGACAAGGTTCTCTTCCATCCTGCGCTGCCGTTCGGTCAATTCGGCCACCATCCGTTCCGTGACCATGCGGCGGTATTTCATCTCCTGGCGGCGGGCCACATCGCGGATGCTGTCCACATTGATGGTCATCTCCGCGATCTCCACGGTATCCGGCGAGATCACCACGTAATTGTTGCTCCGTGAGAACTCCGGTATCTTGTTCAGGATGATGTGGGACGGAAGGGTCGGAGAATTGACAGCCACGACCGCATACGGCGCTTTCCGGTGGTCAAGGAAACGTTTGAAGCGAGTCCGCTGCGGCGGCTCGAGACAAGCGGCGATCGTGGAGACCATCGCACGGTTCAGCTGCACCAGTTCCGCATGGATCGCTACCTCGTCGTTCTCGCTGACCAGCACCGAGGCCTGCAGTTTCTCTTTATACGTACCAAGGATGGAATCGACCACCTCGCGCTGGTTATGCGAGATGCCGATCTCATCGGCGAAATCGTTCACGGAGACGGGAGTGACCGCCGGAATGTCGTTCCGTACGATCTGGATCTGCGAACCGCTGTCGCTGGAATTCCGTACTTGCAGCGACGTATTCTTGGAGGAATCGATGGCGATGTTCCCGAACAATGCAAAGTTGAGCACATCGTCGTTGTTCAGATTGCTGAACAGCGGCAGGATATTCCCGGTCATGATGTTGTTGCGGTAGACGTTCTCCACCTGCTGTTTCTTATCGATGAAGAAGCGGTGGAACATCGGCGCATCCTTGAAATAGACTGTGCCGATCACCACGGTGGTCAGGACGGCAAGCGATGCAAGTGCGATGGACGGCCGGGCGACCGAAGGAAGGAGTGCGGGCCGGCCCTTCTGCTGTTCGAGCTTGCCGGAGAGTTTCAGCCAGAACCAGTCGTCGGCCGGCAGCGGATCCGCGGACATCAGCGAACGCTTCGCTGTGCGGAGCACCTCCACTTCCCGCGCGGCGGCGGGATGGGTCGCAAGGTACGCTTCGAGGCGTTTTGCCTCGGCACTGTCGAGCTCACCGTCGATGTACAGCGAGACGATCTGTTCCCATTCTTTTTGTGACAAATTGTTCATCTTATACCAATATCGGCATCAATAGGTCCTTCAACATGGAACGTCCGCGGGAGAGCCGTGATTTCACGGTCCCCACTTCGCAGTCCAACACTTCCGCGATCTCATCATAGGAGAGACCGTCGATATCCTTCAGGATGATCGGCATCCGGAATTTCTCCGGCAGTTTCTTCAGCTGCTCGTCGATCACGCCGCGGATGTTCTCATCGTCGAACGTGGTCGTCATGAGGTTCTCGATCTTGATGTTCGTGGTCGCTTCAACGCTGTTGAACGAGAAGAATCGTTTCACTTTCTTCTTGCGCAGTTCGTCCCGGCATTTGTTCACCGTGATGCGGTAGACCCATGTATAGAAGGAGGATTCGAACCGGAAATTCTGCAGGGCGTGATAGACCTTGATGAAGACCTCCTGAGCGATGTCATCCACCAGGTCCGGATCATTGAAGATGGAGAAGATGATGTTCCGCACCTTCTCGCGGTACCGATCCACAAGAAAGCGGAATACCTCCTGTTCCCCGTTCTGGAAGAGTATGATAAGGGCATCATCACTCTTCTGCCGGTGGGG
>JAVBYA010000416.1 GCA_030824295.1 Bacteroidota bacterium | reverse complement strand
TACATCTTCCTGATGCTGGAGTACCTCTTAGGAACGGCATCGTTCGACAGCGTCATCGCCAGAATGTCTGTCCGCTTCGCCGAAGAACCGGCCTCGTTCGCAGCGTTCCAGCAGCTTTGCGAGGAGGAATACGGCACTCCGCTCGATTGGTTCTTCGAACAGTGGGTCCGCCGGTCCACTGCACCGGAGTTCGTCATGCAGTGGAACCACGCGCGTACGCCCCGCGGCATGTCCATCGTTACGGTGACCGTGGATCAGCGCGGCGGTCTGTTCCGGATGCCCGTGCCGGTACATTTCACCTTCGGCGGACGGACCATCGTAAAGCGCGTCCTGATCGAACAAAGCAAACAGGACTTCACTTTTGTATTCCCTTCACCTCCCTCCGCCGTGGAGTTGGACCCTGAATTTGCCATCCTGCGGTGGCTGCTGGAACTCCGCATCAGCGCGCACGCACGCACCGCGCTGCAGTACCTTTCCGTCAGCCGTGACATCGCCAATGCGGAACGAGAAGCACAGTACACACTGCAGCTGGACCCGAACAATTCCACCGGCAGCGCCCCGCTCGTCTATTTTGTCTTGGGGAACAGCGCTGCCGCAAACAATGAAGCGGAGAAAGGGAAGGAATATTTCCAGAAAGCGCTCGCTTCCGGTGCAACGGCGGAAACGGAGAAATACAAACTGCTGAGCCTGGTGCAGTACGCGAACCTGCTGGAACTCGAAGGGAAGAAGGATGAAGCGGATGCATTGTATCGCCGGGTGGTCATCGAAGGAACCGCCGATCCTCTGCTCTACGAGCGGGCGATCATCAAAGCAGAACTGCGGCTGCACGGCGTGACCACAACACGGAATGACGTATGGTTCGAGCTTCCATGACGATCACCACCACGGCTCCGAACGGATTCTCGTTCCCTGTAACGGTGAATTCCCACGGCTGGTATGACCTTCCGCCGTTCCGCAGCGGCGAACCATACGGCGAACTCCGCGCACTCATCCCGCTCACTCCGAAACGGACGGCCGATGTACTGATCACCGGAAACGGTGAGCGCATCCGCATCACTGCCGACACTCCCTTTGCACTCAACGCATCCATGATCACGGTCATCCGCAGCAGCGTCCGCTCCATGCTCCGGCTGGACGAACCGATGGAGGAATTCTACGCACTCTGCCGCAGTGAGCCCCATCTCCGCTGGGTGCCGAAACGGGGCGCAGGCCGCATCCTGCGCGCGCCGACCGTGTTCGAAGATGTCGTGAAGATGCTCTTCACCACCAACTGCAGTTGGGCGCTGACGAAGATCCAGACGACCCATCTGACGCGAAAACTCGGGACGGAACTCTCCCCCGGTGTGTTTACGTTCCCGCATCCGTCCGCCATCGCTCTGAAAAGCGATGCCTGGCTTCGCCGTGAGCTCTCCTGCGGTTACCGGGCGCCCTATCTGCTGAAACTCTGCCGTGATATCGACAGCGGCCGTATGGAACTGGAATCCCTCCGCTCATCCGATGCACCGACCGACGAACTCTACGCACGGCTCCGCTCCATTAAAGGGATCGGTCACTACGCTGCCGGGAACATCCTGAAACTACTCGGACGGTACGACCACCTGGGCATCGATTCCTGGGTGCGCACACGGTTCGCAGAACTGCACCGGAACGGCCGCCCGGCATCTGACGCAGCGATCGAGCGGCACTATGACCGGTACGGCGCCTGGCGCGGATTGGTCTGCCTGATGGAAGTCACCGCCGACTGGCATTCCTGAACCTCTGCTTTTGCAAATTGCCTCCGTATTTTTGATATTATATCCATTCTCCGTCGATCAGGATCAATCATGAACATCGCTATCGTTGCTTCAGAATGTGCACCGTTCGCCAAGACCGGCGGTCTCGCCGATGTTGTCGGCGCACTTCCCCGCTATCTGGCAGAACGCGGTGTGGATGTGAAGGTGTTCATCCCGAAATATGATTCCATCGACGAGAAGAAGTTCGGTCTTGTCTATCAGGATTCTCTCGGCCCCTTCAGCGTGCGCGTCGGCGGTATTCCGCGCTCCGTCTACATCCACACAGCGGTCATTCCCCGCTCCACCGTTCCGGTCTATTTCATCGATTGCCGCGAATTCTATCACCGCGGAACCATCTACACTGAGCAGTGGGATGAGGATGAGCGTTTCATCCTGCTGAACAAGGCGGTCATCGAGTTGTGTCAGCGCATGCAGTGGGCGCCGGATGTCTTCCACTGCAACGATTGGCAGACGGGACTGCTGCCGCTACTCGTGAAGGACAACTACAGCTGGGACCGGATGTTCGACCGTTCCGCATTCCTCTATTCGATCCACAACATCGGGTATCAGGGACGGTTCTCGTTCGATGCTGTCGCAAAAGCAGAGCTCCGTCCGGAATACGGCCGCGGCGGATTGCTGGACCACGACAATTCCTTCTGCATGATGAAGGGAGGCATCCTCTTCTCCGAAGTGATCAGCACCGTCAGTGAGACCTACGCACAGGAAGTGCTGACGCCGGAATATGGTTCCGGCATGCAGGACCTGCTGAAAATGCGGCAGGGGGATTTCTTCGGTGTACTGAACGGCATCGATACGGACGAATGGAACCCGGAGACCGATCCGCACATCCCGTTCCATTACTCCGCAGATGATCTCGCAGCCAAGAAGAAGAATACACAGGCGCTGCTGAAGAACACCACATTGAGATACGATCCGTCCATTCCTGTCATCGGCATCGTCTCCCGGCTGGTGGCGCAAAAAGGATTCGACATGATAGCGGAATCGATCAACGAGCTGATGTCGCTGAACGCACAATGGGTGATACTCGGCAGCGGTGATGCGGAATATGAACAGCTCTTCACAACAATGAGCCGCGTTCTGCCGCACAAGTGCTGGTCGTACATCGGATTCAACAATGCGCTCGCGCACCTCATCGAAGCGGGAGCGGACATGTTCCTGATGCCGTCGCGCTATGAACCGTGCGGTCTCAATCAAATGTACTCCCTTCGGTACGGTACCGTACCGGTCGTCCGGAAGACCGGCGGACTGGCGG
>JAVBYA010000013.1 GCA_030824295.1 Bacteroidota bacterium | reverse complement strand
GCTCCATACCATTCGTCGTCCTGTAGCACCCCGCATCTCGTGTCCTGTCACCATCCTCAGTGATGTGCAGAATCGGCTGCTCGGTCCGGAGGGTGCGACGGCGGTCTTTGCGAAACAAAAAGGAGCGGAGGATGACCAACTGCCGTACCTCGAAGCGGCACTGAAGAATTTTGCAGAGATCGCAGAACGTGACCTGGGGGTGCATCATACAGATCTTCCGGGAACGGGAGCGGCAGGAGGAACTGCGTTCGGCATCCTATCGGCTTTGCAGGGAGAGATCGTATCCGGCATCGACTTCATCCTGAATTCCTCACGTTTCGATGAAGCGCTCGCCGAATGCGACGCGGTCATCACCACGGAAGGGATGCTCGATATGCAGACCCTCTCCGGCAAAGGGATCGCCGGCATTGCCGCGCGGACACGGAATGCAGGGAAACCGCTCCATGCCTTCGTCGGCCGCGTGAACGGCGATGCCGCAGCATTACAACACTCGTTGGGACTCGCCTCTCTCACCGCCATCTCGCCGGACGAGCTCTCCACACAACAGGCAATGCGCGATGCCAGCTGGCTGCTGGCAGACGCGCTGTTCCATCATCCATTTTGATCAATCACTGTCAGATGACCATGAAACGTTCCCTCCGCATTTTTTTACTTTTAACTTTTAACATTTTTTTAGGTTTCTCCCAGTCCCTCGATGACCTCGGCATCACCGTTACGACAACGGACCGGCAGTACGTCTTTACGAACAAGGAAGCAGGGACATTTCACGGCGAAGTGAACGGGGTGAATGCGGGCGGATGGCAGGGATGGTTCATCAATGCGGAGAAAGTGCTGCATGACTATGTTCTTACGGTGAACGATACGGTCGTGGACCGGAGCACTTCCCGCTCCACCGTCTATCCGCATCAATTGTTGCGGCGGTATCCGAACGGCGTCCGCGAGACCGTCACGTTGGCGGACAGCGCCGATGTGCTGTTGATCGAGGTGAACGAACCGACGGCGCACCTCCGGCTGATGCCGACAGAGAACTTCCGGCTTGATTCGACCGCCAAAGGGAATGGTCAGCGGTGGATCAGAACCAACACTGCAGCGCCGTTCGTCCCGACAGAGATCGTCGTCTCGCGCAGCCTGCAGCAGCGCCGGACCGTGTTCGCCGTTGCTGCCGGCAGAAGGAGCGACGCACTCCGCACGCTCGCCCGCACTGCGGCGATCGATCCGGCAATGTACACCACCAAGCGGAAAGAACGGATGCAGGCGCTGCTGGCACTCTCCCCCGTTACGACCGGGAACAAGGAACTGACCGTTGCCATCGCCTGGGCAAAGATCCAGCAGGATGCGCTCATCATGAACCAGTCCACCGGCGGCTCCCCCACGAAAGGGATCTTTGCCGGACTTCCGTGGTTCAACAATTATTGGGGACGCGATTCGTTCATCTCCCTTCCCGGTGCCACGTATGTGATCGGCAACTTCGCCGATGCGCGCGAGGTACTCCGCTCCTATGCGGCATTCCAGGAACTCGATTCCACGAACAGCAATTACGGACGCATCCCGAATCTCGCCACGCCGCAGTCGGTCATCTATAATACTGCGGACGGCGGTCCGTGGTTCGTTCGCTCGCTGCGCGAATACGTCCGCTACTCCGGCGATACCGCATTCGCCATCGGGATGTATCCGGTGGTGCTCCGTTCCATTGAAGGAACGCTGAAACATCACACCGACATCTTCGGTTTCCTGACGCACGCCGATGCCGAAAGCTGGATGGATGCGGTCGGGCCGAACGGCCCCTGGTCCCCGCGCGGCAACCGTGCGAACGACGTGCAGGCACTCTGGTCCGACCAACTGGAAGCCGGTGCGCAATTCGCGCAGATGACGGGCGATACGCTCTCTGCGGTCCGGTGGACGAAGGTACGGGAACGTCTGCTGTGGAACTTCTCTGAGCGGTTCGTGGACAAGGTCAACAACCGGCTGTTCGATCATCTGAGGAAGGACGGTACACCGGCACCGGAGATGCGTCCGAACCAGCTGTTCGCACTCGACATGGCGATGCCGGAACAGGTCCGGACGAACATCGTGAAGAGCGTCCTGAAGCAGCTGGTGTTCGAGCACGGCACGGCAACGCTGGCGCAGGACGATTCCAATTTCCATCCGCACCACGAGTTCCCGCCGTATTATGTGAAGGATGCGGCATACCATAACGGGACCGTGTGGACCTGGCTGAACGGCGCAGCGGTGCGCGGAGCGGTACGGTACGACCTGCAGGAGACCGTCTATCCGATGACGATGAACAACGTCCATCAGATGCTCCGCCGCGGCACGGTCGGTACACTCTCCGAACTGCTGGATGCGCATCCGCATCAGAACGACAATAACGCGTACGATGAACCGAAACTCTCCGGCACGTATTCACAGGCATGGAGCCTTGCGGAATTCCTCCGTTCCCTCTATCAGGATTATCTCGGCGTCCGCGTGGACCGCACGCAGAACACGGTCACTCTCCTCCCGCACATCCCGGCCGGGATGCATGATGTGAAGGTGGTGCAGCGGATCGGCAGCGGATCGCTGACGATCTCGTACCGCCGCGGCGCGGGGAACGGTGTCACGACCACGGTCACGGCGGACAGTGCCGTTGAACCGCTGACCATCGTCTATGCATGGAGCTACAGTAATTCGACGGTGCAGACGTCGGAACGTATCGCGCCGGGCATGACACTCACACTGCGTCATACTCCGACAACACTCACTGCTTCCATCGGAAAACTCGTGCGGTCGTATGACAGCAGGAAGCAGCCGGAGCAGTTCCTCCCGCACACCTATGACAGGAAATTCTTCGCTGATGCATCACTCGCGCGTCCGGAACTGAAGAGGAGTTTTCCCGTACTGCGCGGTCCGTCGCATCCGCTTCTTTCGCATGCCGAAGCGAAAGCGAAGAATCCGGATGCTGTTCTCCTCGCCGAAGCGGCCGATCCCGCCGGCGATGACCGCGGCGAGTCCGGCACACTGCTCTATCCTTCCAGTCAGCATTTCAAACAAGGGATCCTCGACATC
>JAVBYA010000326.1 GCA_030824295.1 Bacteroidota bacterium | reverse complement strand
TCCAGGCGGCCGAATCACTCATTGAGGACGGTGAGACCGCAAAAGCGCGCATCATCCTTCAGGAGGTCCTCCTGGCGAACCCCGATCATATCGATGCATTGAACGATCTTTCCGTTGTCGAGATCATGGAGAAGAACTGGCGGGAAGCAGCAGTGCTGATCGATAAGGTCGTTACGCTCGATCCATCCAACGCATCGGCGAAACAGAATCTGCAATGCCTGGACCAAGCGGTGACGGACCGTACCGCCGGCCCCGGTAAAGAAGCATAGAGGGATCTCCGTTCATCATCGCGCCGACCGGTCCGACAGACCGGCGGACAAGGAAGAGAATTATGCCGACCATCACACTTTCCATGATCGTGAAGAACGAAGAGCGATACCTGCGGGGGTGTCTGGAATCCGCTGCACCGTTCGTGGATGAGATCATCATCGTCGATACCGGGTCCACGGACTCCACGGTCGCGATCGCAGAATCGTTCGGGGCCAAGGTCTTCCATTTTCCCTGGGACGGGAACTTCTCCCATGCCAGGAATGAATCGCTCCGCCATGCAACGAAGGATTGGATCCTGTACCTGGATGCCGACGAACGTCTGCTGAACGGTGCCGAGATGCGTGCACTCACTCCTTCCGGCTCGGTGATCGCGTACAACGTCTCCATCCGCAGCAAGCATATCCTCCGTTCGGGAACGGTGGACCAGGTGAATCAGTATCAGCGGTTCTTCCGGCGCCATCCGAAGATCCTCTTTGAAGGGGTCGTGCACGAGCAGGTGCTTCCCTCACTGCTGCGGATGCGCAAGACCATTGCGGAGAGCGGATTGTTCATCGAGCATCTCGGGTACGGTGAAAGCCTTGAGAAGATCGATGAGAAATGTCTGCGGAACTCCGAGCTGCTGCTGCGTCAGCTGAAGAAGGACCCGCACGACTATTATGCGCATTATCAGCTGGGGAATACCTACGGTGTGATGCAGCGCTATGATGAAGCGGAAGCACATCTTTTGAAAGCGGTGGAGCACGACCGGAATGTGAGCATCCGCGGCTCTGCCTGCAACATCCTGGTGGAGATCGCCATGCACCGCGCGGACATGGACCGTGCCGAACAGTGGTGCCGGCGTTCCATACAGTATGTTCCGGTGCAGGTGATGGGGTATTGGTTCCTTTCCGGCATCCTCGCGCACAAGAAACAGTTCGATGAGGCACTGCAGATGCTGGACAAGGTCCGCAGGAATGCTGCCAGGCCGACCGGACTGGCCCATGATCTTTCGATCGCTCCCGGCGAGATCAATTACCGGTCCATCGTCTGTCACGAAGGATTAGCGAACACAGCGGTGTCGGCCGGTGATACCGTGCTGGCCCATGCCTATGTCTCGAAAGCAGAGCAGGAAGGGATCCGGTCATTGAAGCTGCAGACCATCGGCATCCAGACGGCAATGTCGATGAATGCCTACGATCTTGCGCTGGAGCGGACCGATTTCATGATCAGGAACCTTCCGGATGAATCGGTCTCTCAAAAGGAACGGTTCGTCTCAATCAGAAAAAAGATCGAAGCGATGTGTGTTGCGTGAGGCGGTGAGCGGACCGACAGAAGCCCTGTTTCCGCCTGAAAACAAAGGATCGTGAAGAGCGCTGTTCCAGGCTGTACATCCATATCGAACAGGTGTCCAATATCCGACACCCGTCGTAGTGCCGAAAAATTCAAAAGTGGTCAGAATCGGAAGAAAATAATTGGCACACATATTGAAATCATATCAGTGAAATGCAAGAACGATAAGTTCTAACATCGTTTACGGATAAACGATGGTACGGTACGGCAGGGAAGCCAAACAGAACATTCATTTGTGAGGTGTTTATGGCATTCTCTACCGGCGGTAGGATCAATACCAATATCGGTGCCGATCAGGCATACAGTGCACTGAATGATATCACCCGCGACCTGGGCATCCACCAGTTGCGGCTGGCGACCGGCAAGCGGATCAACTCTGCGGCAGATGATGCCTCCGGTTACGTGATCTCGAAAAAGATGGAAGGGCGCATCCGGGCCATGAGCGCAGCGCTGGACAACGTCGGCGATGCGCAAAGTGTGTACGGGGTGGCCGAAGGTGCGTACCAGACCATCGCTGATATCCTGACCACGATCAAAGAGAAACAGACCCGTGCGGCGAACGGCGCCATGGGCATCGAAGAAAAGGATGCCATCGTTGCCGAGATCAATTCGCTGATGTACGAGATCGAAGATATCTCCAACCAAACGAAATTCAACGGAACATCCCTCCTCTCCGGCAACTATGTGCGTGCGTTCCAGGTGGGCGATACTGCCTCCAGCATGCTGACCGTTGCCTTCACCTCTGTCGATACGACGAACCTTCTTGGTGTTCCTGCCGGGTCGGTCACCACTGCCAACATCGGGACGATCAGCGTGGACACCGGTATCGTCATCATCAATACCGAGGTCGGGAAGATCGGTGCGTATGTGAACCGGCTCCAGACCAAAGAAGCGAACATCACCAGTGCCATCACCAATACGGAAGCGGCGAAGAGCCGTATTCTGGATGCGGATGTGGCCAAGGAACAGATCCTGGCATCGAAACTTTCCATTCTGCAGCAGACGGCTACAACGCAGCTGGCACAAGCCAATGCGTCCCCGCAATCATTCCTGTCGCTCTTCAAATAGCGCCCGGTTCTGCTCTATAATCGCATCGCTCCGGAGGGGATGGCCAGCGCCATCCTCTCCGCCCTCTATTATTCCCCCTGAAGAATAGTGGCATTTCTCCATACAGAATTCGGAGGATGTGCCGATAATATCTATGTAGGCGCAACAGCAGGACTCTCACACAACGGGCAAGGATGCCCGTCTCACCTAAATACACGGAGGTAGTTGTGGCTTTCTCCACAGGCGGAAGGATCAATACGAACATTGGCGCCAACCAGGCGTACAGTGCCCTCAACACCATCAGCCGTGAATTAGGTGTTCACCAGCTTCGTCTGGCCACCGGTAAACGGATCAACTCAGCAGCGGACGATGCATCCGGCTACGTCATCTCCAAGAAGATGGAAGGCCGTATGCGC
>JAVBYA010000435.1 GCA_030824295.1 Bacteroidota bacterium | reverse complement strand
TGTTGCACCGTATGCCACAGCATAATACAGCGTCACGGAGTCCCCCTTGTTGGTGAATGACGCTTTGCCGCCGTTCACGGTGAAGATGCTGCCGTTGGAGCCGGCCACGAGGAGCGAATCCTTGGCACCGGCGCTTTTCAGCATCTGGTTGCGTGTGGAGTCGGTCGCGGCATCGGCATTCGGATCGAGCGGGGAGAACACATCCCAGTCCAGCATGCTCACGCCGAACGGATTCGGTCCGAGCTGCTTCACGCCCCAGTAGCTCGCTTCACCCTCGCGGTAGAACGAGGTCACTTTCCGCGCGCCGCTGTATTTGATGGTCTCGCCGCCGTACGCCTTACCCGGTTTCGGCACGATGACCGCACCCATATAGAGGGAGCCAAGACCGGCCGTATCGCCGATGATGCGGTAGCGGACGATCAAATAGCGCTGATTCTTCCACGCCATCACGGTCGTGCGGATTTTCACTTTCGGAGGAAGCATGGAGAATTCGTTGTCCGCCATCGATTCTGCGGCGCTGTCCACTCCAACGATGGAGACCAACTGTGCGATCACTTCGGTCGAATCGGAATCGAAGTTATAATCGAATACGGCGTTATCCGATTGACCGACATCGAATGACATCCGGTCCAGTTCCCGGTCTGCTGCGACATAGGAGGTGCCGACGTTTGCGCGGACCCGTCCGTAGCTGCTCAGATTGAAACTGATCACTCCCGTTCCGGAGCTGACGGTCGGCTGTGCATCGGCCGTAACGGCCAAGCAGAGGAGGAACAACAGCGTAGATATTTTTTTCATAGTGTATCTCCTGTTAGATGATGGATATGGTGGATTACTTACTGCATGTTGAAGATCACCGGCGGCACCAGCAAGAGGAGCGCCAGGATAAGGAAGAAGATCTGTGCCGGCAGCATCCAGCGGAACCATTTGTTCCACGGGATCTGCGCCAGTCCCAGCACACCCATGGTGAGACCGGAGGTCGGAAGGATAGGATTGATCCATCCTTCGCCGAACTGGAAGGCAAGCACGGCGGTCTGCCGGGAGATGCCAATCACATCCGCCAGCGGTGCCATGATCGGCATGGTGAGGGCTGCTTGTCCGGAACCGGAGTGGACGAAGAAATTGATGATCCCCTGCACGAGGAACATCATCTGTGCGGCGAAGACCGGATGGACGGAAGAGATGACGCCGGAACACGCATACAGCAGCACATCCAGCACGCGGCCGTCCGTTGCGATCACGAGAATGGCGCGCGCGCAGGCGATGATGAGCGCCACGCCGACCATATCCTTCGCCCCTTCCTTGAAACTGTCGGTCATCTCGTCCATCGAGAGCCGGCCGACAATGCCGGAGAAGATACCGAGCGCCAGGAAGAGCGCGGAGAGTTCGCTGAGCCACCATTCATACTTCAGCACACCGTACACCAGCAGACCCAGTCCGCCGATGAAGCTGGCGAGGATCACCTTACGTGCGATGGTGAACGGTTCGACCGCCGCGGCGGAGAGATGCAGCGTCTTCTTCCGTTCCTGGTCGTGCTCATACATGGCGCTGATGGTCGGATCCTTCCGGACGCGCTTCGCATAGCGTGCAACGAACACGATCATCGATACCGTGCTGATCACCCAGACGAGGATGCGGTATTCCATGCCGGAGTAGAGCGGGATCTGTGCGATACTCTGCGCGATACCGACGGTGAACGGATTGAAGACCGAACCGGCGAATCCGGCCGCTGCGCCGAGGAACGGGATGGCGACGCCGACGAACGAATCATATCCGAGCGAGAGTGCCAGCGGAATAAAAAGCGGGATGAAGAGCAGCACCTCTTCGGACATACCGAAGGTGGACCCGGCAACGGAGAAGATGGTCATCGTCACCGGTATGAAGAACTTCTGCAGATGCGGTTTCTCCGCGAAGGTCTTGGCCAGATGCTGGATGGAGGCGGTGATGGCGCCTGTTTTCAGGATGATGGTGAACGCACCGCCGAGCATCAGCAGGAATCCGATGATCTCCGCCGCCTGGACGAATCCTTTGAACGGCGACGCAAGCACGGCACCGAACCCCTGCGGCTTGTTCTCCATGAATTCGAACGAGTTCGGGATGACCAGCGTCCGGCCGTTCACCACTTCCCGTTTGTATTGACCGCTGGGGATGACCCAGGTGGTGGCGGCCACCATGACGACCACGGCCAGGACCATGACGAGGGTATTGAGATTGAAGGATTTCTTCATTTCTTCACCGACGGTTTGCGGCTTTTCAGATCGAAGGAATCACCCGCCTGCAGGATGTGCATGGACATGTTCTCTGCGGTCAGGTAGTTGTTCTTGTTGGTGCGGATATGCTTCGATCTGGTCGCATCATAGACGATCACCACACTCTCGCCGATCACCTCGAACGTGCGGTTCGGATTGACGATGATGGAGGTCGCCTCATCGATGGCAACGCCGAGCAGTGTAGGATTCTGCATTATAATAGAGAGCAAACGGTTATGCCGTTTGCGGACGACGAAATGCTGGTCGATGACCGCTTCGGTGACGAAACCGAATCCTACCTTCGTTTCGACGTTCCCTTTGGTCAGCGTGAAGAACGAGGCGCTGGAATCCTTGTTCAGCAGTTCATTCCCGGTGATCATGATGCGGCTCATCACGGCGGCGCCGGCACTCGTCCCGCCGACCACTCCCCCGTTGGCATAGATCTCCGCCACCCGCGCCTGCACTTTGGTGTTCAGCAGTGCCGCGGTCAGCAGCACCTGGTCCCCGCCGGAATAGAACACGCCGGTGACATCCTTCAACTTCGCCACCATGCTGTCCTGATCCGCCTGCTGCGCATTGATGTTCAGATAGAATGCTTCTTTCACGCCGAGTCCCATCATCTCTTTAACGTACGACGGCCCGACCTCTTCCGGCACGCTGCTCGCCATCGGGAAGATGGCGATGACGGCCTTGCTGCCCCCGGCAAGCTCTATGAACTTCTTCATGATCTCGTCGGTCCGTTCGCCGCCGCCGACGATGACCAGGCGGCCTTTGGCCTGTGCGGATACTGGTTGAGCGGTGATCATGACCGCACAG
>JAVBYA010000052.1 GCA_030824295.1 Bacteroidota bacterium | reverse complement strand
TTCGATCACCTTCTGTTCATTGATGTGCTTCGGCAGCGGCAGTTGGACGAGGATACCGTGGATCTTCTCATCCTTGTTGAACCGGTCGATCATCGCCAGCACGGCCGACTCTGTGGTGTTCGCGGGGACCCGCTCGGTGACGGAGTGGAATCCGATCTCCTCACATGCCTTGCCTTTGCTGTTCACATAGGACTGCGACGCAGGATTCTCCCCCACCAGAATGAATGCGAGTCCGGGAGCAAACCCCCGTTCCTTCTTAAACTCAGCGGTCGCTTGTTTCACTTCCTGTTTGATCTCCTGCGAGATCTTCTTACCGTCTATGATCATCATGTCTCTATCATTACTCTGAACTGTTGGAGTATTGGGCTCTCTGCTTACGTTTCGCTAATCTTGATAATCTTGAAATTTGATGATTTTGCAATTAAAACTTAGGGAAAATGATCTGTTCAAACGTAATACACTTCCCCGTCTCCACTTCCACTTCAGCGACCACTCCGCACAGGCGGACATCATTGGCAGCGGTCTCGTATTTGTGCGGCGTCTGCGTCTGGAAGCGTTTGATCGCCAGGTCCTTCTTCATGCCGAGCACCGAATCGTACGGACCGGTCATGCCGACATCCGTGATGAAGCCAGTGGAACGCGGAAGGATTCGTGCGTCGGCCGTCGGGGTATGCGTATGCGTACCGACAACGACGCTCACGCGTCCGTCCAGATGCCATGCGAGCGCCATCTTCTCCGCCGTTGCTTCCGCGTGGAAATCGATGAAACATATCTTGGTCTGTTCGTTGATCTTGCTCAGCGCCCATTCTGCGGCCCGGAATGGATCATCGATCGGCTGCATGTACGTGCGTCCCTGCAGATTCATCACGCCTACTTTCACGCCGTTCTTCATTTCATAGACGGTGTAGCCGATGCCGGCCGTCCCGGGCGGGAAGTTGAGAGGACGCAGCAGATGCCGGTACGATGTGTACACCTTCCGCATATCCCACCGGTCGAAGGTGTGGTTGCCGCCGGTGATCACATGCACGCCGAGTTCGAACAGTTCCTTCACCTGCCCCTCTTCGATCCCTTTCCCGTCCGCGGCGTTCTCGCCGTTCGCGATCACGAAGTCGATCTTGTGCTTCTCCACCAGCCCTTTGAAGAGCGATGAGACAAGGTCCATCCCCGGTTTCCCGATGATGTCGCCGATGAAGAGAATGTTGATGGTCTGGGGCATGATAGTCTTTCAGAAACGATGGTCGATCAGAAGAAGGGTCCTGTCACTCAGGACCCTGACGGAAGTTCATATTCAGTATTTCACACGGTATAGGACCGACGGCGGATTGACGGTGTACGTGATCGGCTCCAGCCATGCCGGGGCGCGACTGGGGTCGAGCAGGGACTGGAACTCGGGACGCATGTTCGCCTCGTAGATACCGTAGAAGAAGTAGGATGCATTGAGTTTCTTCGTCTCCTGCTCCAGCGCATCGAAGCCGGTCACATACGGGAAGTATTTCATCGTTTTATCGATGTAGAAAGCGATATGCGGCTTACGGCAGACGACGATCTTGGAAGGATCGGTATCCTTCACGTTCGCATTGAACCAGTCGGCGATCACTTTGATCTCTTTCGGACCGGAGTCGATATTGGTCTTATTGTAGTCGTACGATGTAACGAATGCCCACACGATAAGTGCCAGAGCGATGATCGTTCCATTATAGAACGGAATACCGCGCCATCGTTCCCAGGTGAGCGACCCGACTGCCATGGTCGCATAGACCGGGATCAGATACATGGAGAAGCGTTCGCCGTAGAAGACCAGCAGCAGCACCAGGAACATCAGCAGTCCGAACGCGTAGAACGCTGCCTGGCGAGCCGTCGGACGGTTCTTCCACATGCCGACCAGTCCAGCAATGAAGCAGATCCCCACTCCCCAGCCGATCAGCAATTCCATATCGCTCAGGAAGTGTTCTGCGAGGTTCGTCGTGACGGTCGAAATAAACAGTCCCGGGTCGGCCATGATCACCTGACCGAGGGAACTGTATTTGACCGATTCCACATTCCAGTATTGGTCCCAGCCGATGCGCCCTTTGGCGAACATCTCATATGCGATGTTCAGATAGTTCCTGTTGAAGAAGAAACTCCCCTTCTCGTTCAGTGAATGGATCCCCCACGGAGCGATGAACAGGAAAAAGAGCGCAACGAACACACCGGAGACGATAAGACGCTGCTTCATCTCTATTTTATAGATATTGAACAGGACAATGATGAGCGGGACCGCAACGATGACGAAGATACCGTTGTATCGGGTGAGATAGGCCAGTGCAGCGGCCAATGCGGTCAAAGCGATGTTCTTCCAGTTCATCTGTTCGCTGCACAGCAGGAAATATGCGGTCGCCGAAGCGAAAAAATTGAACGTCATATCCGTCCCTGCAGTGTAGGCATACTGCACGAAGGTCTTATTGACCGCTGTGAGCAGGACGACGATGAAAGCGATATCGGTACGGAAGAGTTTCCGGAGGAGTTCGTAGGTAAAGAAGAGGGTCCCGGCCGCCATGAGAGCGGAGACAACGATACCGGCAGTGAAGAAATCCTTGAGCAGAAGGCCGAACAGCGCCAGCACGGCAGGATACGCCGGACCGCGAAAATCTTCGATGGTCCAGACGCCGTTCAGGATGTCCTTGGCGGTCGGCACATACGCCTGGAAGAAATCGGTCTCCACGTGATAATCCCCGACCACATGATAGCGGATGCCGATATACAGCATGATGATGAAATATGTCAGACCGATCGCCGCACCGGCGAAGCGGTGGCCGAGGTACTCTTTGAAGAGCGGAAAGACGGAGATATCGGCAAGCGGGAGTTTTGCGGTATGGACCTTGGGGGGACGTTGTTTAGCCATGGACCTGCACAGTCACTTTCTGATTGGTATGGGACAAAATACTAAAAAGAGCGTGGCTGTGCAAGGAAACAGTCCGACCTGTCGGCATCACACCTTCAGCATGGTGCGGAACCCCCGCGCGGCATAGTACGATTCCGCTCCGTTATGATAGATAAACACGCGGCCGAACCGACGGTCCCCGAAGATCGCG
>JAVBYA010000014.1 GCA_030824295.1 Bacteroidota bacterium | reverse complement strand
ATCGTTCTTTGCGCTCTGCATCTTCTGCCAGTGAAGCGGCAGGGTGATGGTCATATGCTTATCCGCGTAGAACCAATTGTGTTGAGCGTTCGGGTCGAGAGTGTAGGAAGGAAGAGCGTTCATGATACCGCGGCCGTTCAGGATGCCGAAGGTGGTCATGTTATTGTTGTGATTGTTCCCGCCGACCGATGCCGTATGATAGAGGAGCTGCATCTGCTTGACGGCATAGACCAATGAGGGGGAAGCGGCGGAGAATTTGGAATTATCGAACAGGGAGAGTGTGCCGTCATACGAACCGACGGAGACGAACAACTGCGGTGCGCCGGCCATCAGATTGGTGGTGATCAGACCGCCGAGCGAGAATCCGTCCATTGCGCGGTGCCAACGGGTCGGGATGGTCCGATAATTCGCATCGATATGCGGTACGAGTTCATCCGCCACAAAATTATACTCGCTTGCTGAAGCCGGCGCACCGAGCCCCGGCATCACCAGGATCATACCGCGGATATTTCCCTGCGTTACCAGCCTGTCATAGACGGTCTTGATATTCCCCTGACGGCTGTTGTCCTCGAACGGATCGGCCCATTCATCCACCGCGCCGCGGAATAAATAGACAACAGGATACCGGTCTGTTCCCGTATCATAACCTTCCGGCAGGAGGATGTTGAACTGTTTCGACTGCGAGAGGAGAAGAGAATAGACCGATTTCAACTCAATGCGGCTCTCTTGTGCTGTCAGCACTGCCGGAAGCAGCCAGGATAAGCAGACGATCATCAGGAATCGCATACGGATCCTCATTTGATCAGGAGCGCTTTCTTTGTGACGACCGCATCGGATGTGCGGATCGTATAATAATAGACACCGTTCGCAAGACCGGACGCATCCCACGTGATCTGCTGCGGACCGGCAGGATATTCCCGTTCCGTCAGTGTCTGTACACGACGGCCGAGCATATCAGTGATGGTGACCGTGACCGGCATCGAACGGTCCAGCGTGAACCGTATCGTGGTGCTGGGATTGAACGGATTTGGGAAATTCTGTTCCACGGTGAATCCGACCGGGATCAATGTCGGGACCGAAACACTTGTTGCAGGATCATGATAGCGCAGGATATTCCCGTTGGCACCGGCCATCACGATGGTGAACCCTCCCGCATCGTTCTTTTTTGATGCGGAGATCCCGAAGAGGGAACTCATCGTTCCGCTGGGGAGGTCCGTTACCACCGGACCGGAAGGGGACATGGTGAATCCGGTCAGTTTGCCGTCCGTGCCGGAGATATAGCCTTGCGGATAGTTCGTGATGTCGATCGAGAAATAATCATAGTTCGAATCGCAGGGTACCTTCGTCCAGTTCGTTCCCGCATCCGTCGTATAATAGAACTGTCCTTTCTGCCCGGCGGCGAAACCGATCGAATCATTTGCGAATGCAACACTGAAGAGACTTGCGATGGAAGTATTGTACATGAGATCCCACGTGACACCATAATCCTTCGTGCGGTAGATGCTGTTCTCCTGCAGGCCGGTAGCGATGAATGCAACGGAATCATTGACGACATCCACATCGTAGATGTACATCCCGCCTGCTGAGGAGAGGTTGGTCCAGACCGCGCCGCCGTCCGTCGTACGGATGATGGTGCCGCTGGAGTTCCCGGCGTAGCCGTAATTCCCTTTAATGTCCACACCCCAGAACCGCGCCGTTCCGAATGAATACGGGACCCAGGAACTGCCGCCGTTGCTGGTGTAGTTCACTCTGCCGTTCGTTCCCACCATCACGCCATGGTCCGGATCGGTGAAACTGATCGCGCTCATCGTATTGATGCCGGAAGGGAGTGTGAGAGTGGACCAGGAGATTCCGTTGTTGGTCGATTTGAAGGCGATCCCGCCAAGGCCGGCGGCATAGATCACCGGACTTCCGGTGAAATTTTGAACGGCGCGGAACGTCTCGCTGGTGATGCGCGGATTCACGCGGAGCGAATCGCCCGTGGGTGCTGGTCGCAGGACCGTCCCTGCGCGGCCGGCAATGATGCCGACGCGGGGGGAGATGAAGTCCGCAGCGAAGAGCCAGTTGAGCGAGCTGGTATTCGATGCCAGCTGCTGCCAGGAATTCCCGAGGTTCGTGCTCCGGAATCCTTTCCCCAAATTGGTGCCGGTGTAGACATAGCCATTCCCTGCGTATGCGATGTTGTACAACGCAGTGCCGGCGGAGGGGACCGTTGCGAGGGAGAACGAAATTCCGCCGTTCACGGAGAGAACCACTGTTCCGTTGTTACCGGCAGCAAAGATCGTATCGGCTTTCATGGAGATCTTTCTAAGCGTGTTGATCGTACCGCTGGAGCGGAGTCCCCACGTCAAGCCGCCGTCGATCGTCTTGTAGAGATATCCCTTTTCTCCGCAGACGAATCCTGTGTCCTTGTCGCGGAACTCGATGGAAAGCAGCGGCTCCGGATAATTGGAATAGATCTTCATCCACTTCTGTCCGCCGTTATCGGTGCGGTACGTGTATCCGCTGTCCGCGCAGAGCCAACCGTGGTCCTTATCCACGAACGACACATCGAACAGAGAGAAATTATTGGTGATCAGCTGCTGAGTGAAGGTGATGCCGCCGTCGTTCGTGCGGAAGACCTTGCCGCTGTCGTTGCAGACCCATCCCGTATCCGGATTGATGAAACTCATTGCGTTGATGCGCGATGCTGTTCCGACAAGATTCGAATGGACGAACCACGTTGTTCCGCCATTGGTGGTCTTGAGGAATGTTCCGGCATCTCCCACCGCATAGAACGTATCGGCGGAGAAGACCTTGGCATCGCGGATATCGATTCCGGTGGGGAGCGGGTTCAGCCATTCGAACCGGATATCGGTTTGTGCAGAAAGGAAGGAAGTGGTGATGAACAAAAGGAGCAATGAGCGCATGTCGGTTCCCTGATGAGTGTGCTCCTAAGGTACGGAAAAAAGAGTCAGAGGAACAGTCCAAAACAAGGGACATCCTGTGCGGCGCCCTTTACTTCCCGACGCTCATCCCTCCGTCCACATGCAGGACCTGACCGGTCGTCCAGCCTGACTGAGCGGAAGCGAAATAGA
>JAVBYA010000257.1 GCA_030824295.1 Bacteroidota bacterium | reverse complement strand
TTGCAGTCAGCAGACATACATCAGCATCCCTATCCACCCAACGGAGGAACAATGAGCATCAAGATACAGACTTTGGAGGACGGCACAGCAGTGATCTTGGAACCCAAGGGATCGCTGATCGGAGGGCCTGAAACGGACGAACTGAAGAACACGCTGATTTCCATGCTAACGCAGGGAAAAATCAAAGTGATCGTGGACCTTGGCGGTGTTGAATATCTCAACTCCTCAGCGATCGGTGTTCTGACCGTCTCGCACTCGACCCTTTCAGCGGCTGGCGGGAAATTGGTCCTTTGCAATGTGAACAAAAGCATCTCCAATGTGTTCCTCGTGACGAAACTCGCCACGATCTTTCTTACCGAGGATACCCGGAATGATGCGCTGTTGGCTATCGGGAAGTGAGCGGGTCAGGGTCATCTGAGATCCGCAGCACGTTCCGGAACCGGACCTCCCGACAGCGAAGGTCCATGAACTGTCCGTAGCGGCTATCGTCCGCAGAAAAACAAGAACCCCCAATAGTGATATTGGGGGTTCTTGTTTTCGGTCATGCCATATTCCACAGCGGGGTTACTCTCTTGATGGAGGTCCTTGATGTCTGCTCATTGTTTGTTCCGTTTCCTTGCGTATGAGAGAATATCGTGCACTGCTGTACTGTGAGCACACAGCATCATCGGTACCGGCAGCGAAGGGACCAGAAAAAAGAGAAGATCGATATCGAATGTTCTTCGATACATACGGCCCCCTGACATTACTTCAGCAGCAGCATGGTGACAGTGCGGAACGATGCACCGCTCTTCAGTACTGCAGTGTAGAGGCCGCTGGAAAGATGTGAGCCGGAGAAATTGACCGAGAACGTCCCCGCATCATGCCCCCGATCCACGATCCGTTCCACTTCCCTTCCCAGCAAGTCATAGACCGTCAACTGCACGTGACCGTCCGCCGGTATCGAATATGTGATGGTGGTGGACGGATTGAACGGATTGGGATAGTTCTGCCGAAGAGAGAAGTTTGCCGGTGCAGCATTGCCTTCCACTGCGATCTGGTGGGAGTGCGTGAATCCACCATCCCGATCGATCTGTTTCAGACGGTAGACATTCCGGCGATCAAGATCGGCACCTGTATCCAAGAACATATACTCATGGGCTGAATCGGTCGTCCCATGCCCTTCCACGGATCCGATCCTATCCCAGAGTGCATTCCGTTCCGGCGTACGATCATAGGACATCCGCTCCACTTCGAAACCGGCGTTATTGACCTCACCAGCGGTCATCCAGTTCAACCGTACAGTGCGTGTGCCGTGCACGGCAGCGGTGAAGCGGGTCAGCTCAACTGCCAGGGGCACACCGGTCGACGATCCGCAGGTATTGTCCAGCAGCACCTGATATTTCTGTGACGTGGGCTGAAAGATACTTTCCAAAGCACCGAACCCTTCATTGCGGTCATTCGCGCGGCTGGCAAGATGGAAGTAGACGAACAGTTCCGGATCGCTCACGGCACGGATGGTCCGGAACCACTCCTGGTGAACATTGTATGCTGCCGTATCGGTCTGAAATGCATAGATCGCCTGTGTAGAAGGATCGTTCGCATTGCGCGGCCGGATCTCCCCTCCTCCTTCGTAGAACACCAGTCTCAGACCGTATTGATCCGCGACCGCCTGATGGTCCGCCATCATCCCACCCAGCACCGGGAAGTGACTGCGGATCATTCGTGCAACATCATCCTTTGTTGCAGACGCTCCTTTGGCTTCCAGCGTATCGTAATTCTCCGGACGCAGGATGTAGTACGCTGCCGGTGCGATGGCATCGGCGCCGCCCTGACCGAGATACGCCATCATCTGCTGGCCGACCCAGGGAAGCGTGAGCTGACACGCAGCGACACGAACGACGCGGGAGGACATCTCCGCACCGAAGACCGAACTCCAGATATCGAACGTCCGCTTCACGAAGAATGCGGTCTTCTGCGGATGATTGAGGTGAGAAGGTCCATTTTGATTCACCCATTGGTGCACCCGATAGATATAGTTCCATGCTTCATTGGAGAATTCCAGATAGATCTTCCGGTTCGGGTTGAGGTTCGTCTTGAAGAACTGCGCCATCTCGGCAACATACGCACTGTCCGCCGTGTGCGGCACACAGACCCAGATGTCCTTGTTCAGCTGATTCCCCAAATGAACGAGGTATTCATACGCCACACCCGAAGGACGGCTGGAGTTTGTAAAGTAGGACCCCTGTGTGTAATAGTTCATCTTCTTCCGGTTCTGCCAGACGGTCTCGTTCCCGTCGGTGACGAACTGCCACCACATGAACCGGAGCACGGGGAATGGCGCGATCTTCGCAAGGAATGCACTGTTGAACGGCTGTGTGAGATAGGTCGATTCCGTTCCGGGCATCAGCATACGAACGTTCCGAACATGATTCCCGAAGGTCGAGCGGGTGATGCGCAGCATGATACCGGCGTTGGACGGTACAACATTCAGGACGATCCGCCCCGGCGTCTGACTGACGACCGATGCATCACCGGTGAACGTGATGGTCCCATCCCCTTCATAGAGACAGAGATACTCACCGGCCGGATAGAGTGCGTTCTGCTGCGACGCGAGAAGAGCCAAGACGATCTGCGTTGTTTCCTGTCCGGCAACACTGTACGGCAGCTGAAGCGGATACCCGTTCTCGTCCGCCGGGATCGAATCGCGCACCGCAGTATCGAAACGATTCGTCCCGCCTGCCACGAAGCTGCTGTTCTGCGTGACCCAGAGGGAGGAGAGCTTCATCAGATCGACGAACGGCATCTCCCGGTTCCAGTACGAGAGGTAGATGAAATTCATTCCGAACTTCATTGCACAGGGATCCTGCTGAGGACGGGAGAACTGTACGGCGGACAACATGAGGACGACAAGAAGGGTGATGGATCGCTGCATAGGATGACCTCCGATGGTGGTTACAGGCGTTTGGTTGGACCAAATTCCTGCAATCGGAGGAGAGGTTCAATCACATATCCATGTGGTTCTTCGCCGTTGTGCAGAGGGTCACATCGGCCGCGGGAGGGGTGGTCAGAGGATATTGCTCTTCATCGCTTTGGCGACCGCTTCG
>JAVBYA010000146.1 GCA_030824295.1 Bacteroidota bacterium | reverse complement strand
CAATACGATGGACAAGGATTGGTCTTCTTTACCAATTACGGCAGCGCAAAAGCAAAGGATCTGACGGTGAATCCGCAGGCAGCACTCCTGCTGTTCTGGGAGCCTCTCGAACGTCAGGTTCGTATCGTCGGCAAAGTGGAGAAAGTGTCGCCCGCGGAATCGTTCGAGTATTTCCGTAAACGTCCGATCGATTCGCAGCTGGGTGCATGGGCATCGCAGCAAAGCAGCGAGATCTCCGCCCGCTCGCTGCTGGAGAAGGCATTCATGGAGATGCTGGAGAAATTCAAGAACGGAGAGATACCGCTCCCGCCGCAATGGGGAGGCTATCGCGTGATCCCTGATGAGTTCGAATTCTGGCAGGGAAGGGCGAACCGGCTGCATGACCGTATCGCATACCGCCGCCGGCAGGACGGAACATGGAAGATCGTTCGATTATCACCGTAAGTCGAGGAGGAACACATGGCATTACAGCAGAAAAAATGCCTCTTTAAAAAAGATGAGATCATCACCACAGAAGGAGACCTTTCGTTTGAATGGTACGTGCTGGTGAAAGGACGTGTCGGTGTGTATAAGGGTGATCTTTTGATGAACGAGTTCTCCGAACGGGGTGTCATTTTCGGAGAACTTAGCGGTTTGCTTGCCCGTCCCCGTACCGCTACCATGAAGGCGCTGGAAGAGACCGAAGTGATGGTCGTTGAAAGCAGTATCGACGAGGTCATCCGGAACCATCCGGATATCGCCAATAAGATACTCATTTCATTGGCGGAACGGCTTGCCAAGACCACGGATGAGATGTGGGCGGTGATCGGCGAACTGGAACAGAAGAAATAGCGTTCATTGAAATACCATCCATAATTTCGTACTTTAGGAGCACGTGAAGTTTTCCCTCGTCCATACAGACGCAGCAGCCCGTGCAGGACTGCTCGAAACAGACCACGGCGTCATTGAGACGCCGATTTTTATGCCGGTCGGGACGCAGGGAACAGTGAAAGCGGTCGAACAGCGGGAACTGATCGAACTCGGTGCGCAGATCATCCTCGGCAATACCTATCACCTCTACCTGCGGCCGGGATTGGAAGTGATGCGGTCGGTCGGAGGACTGCATCGGTTCATGAATTGGCAGCGGCCTATTCTGACGGACAGCGGCGGGTATCAGGTCTTTAGTCTCACCGAACTGCGCAAGATCACGCAGGACGGCGTCACCTTCAAATCCCATCTGGACGGTTCTTCACACTTCTTCACACCGGAAAAGGTGGTCGAGATACAGAGGACCATCGGGTCGGACATCATGATGGTACTGGATGAATGTCCCCCATTCCCGTGTGATGAAAAATATGCACGGGAATCCAATGCACTCACTGTGAAGTGGGCCAAACTGTGTCAGCAGGCGGTCAAGGATATACCTCCGTATTACGGCCATCATCAATCACTGTTCGCCATCGTGCAGGGGAGCGTTTATAAGAATCTGCGGGCGGACAGCGCCAAAGCTCTCGTAGATCTGGATATGGAAGGGTATGCCATCGGCGGCCTGGCGGTCGGAGAACCGGCCGAGGTCATGTACGATCTCACAGAATTCACCACCCAATTCCTCCCGGTCACCAAACCCCGATATCTGATGGGGGTCGGAACACCGGAGAACCTGCTGGAAAGCATCGAACGGGGAGTGGATATGTTCGATTGCGTGATGCCCACACGGAACGGCAGGAACGGGATGGTCTTTACCCGGAACGGCAGAATGAACATCCGGAATGCCAAGTGGAAAATGGATGATTCACCGCTGGATGAAGGATTCGACAGTTATACCAATATGAACTATTCACGGGCCTATTTGCGGCATCTCTTCCAGGTGGACGAGATCCTTGGCCTGCAGCTGGCATCGATCCATAATCTTTCGTTCTATCTGTGGCTCGTGAAAGAGGCCAGAAAGCAGATCCTCTCCGGCAGTTTCGCTCCATGGAAAAAGGAAATGCTGGAACGAATGAGCGGTCAGATCTAGTTGTAGTATTATCCATAAACACATAAGAACAAGGGAGTTATAATGCTTACTTCAATCATTGCAATGGCACCTCCGCAGGGCGGACAAGGCGGAGGCGAGATCTACAGCACGCTCATCATGTTCGGTCTCATCATCGCTATCTTCTATTTCATGATCATCCGCCCGCAGCAGAAACGCCAAAAAGAACGTGAAGCACTGCTGGGACAGATCAAAAAGGGGGATAAGATCATCACTGCCGGCGGTATCCACGGTGAAGTGGTCGGTTTGGATGAAAAGACCCTGCTGATCGAGATCGCGGACAAAGTGAAAGTGAAGGTCGAACGGAATTCCATCTCTGTGGTGAACAAACAGGGTGAAGTGGAAGCGATCGAAAAATAAATGGGCTTTTCACTCAATACTATAGAGGAAGCACTGCAGGACCTCCGGAACGGAAAGGTCATCATCGTCGTGGATGATGAGGACCGGGAGAACGAAGGGGATTTCGTCGCTGCCGCTGAATCCATCACACCGGAGACGGTGAATTTCTTCGTGAAACACGGACGCGGCATCCTCTGCGCGTCCGTCACTGCGCAGCGTGCGTCCGAACTCCATCTGGAACCGATGGTGGAGAACAACACCTCGCTGCATGAAACGCCGTTCACCGTACCCATCGATCTGCTACACGGCACCTCCACCGGTGTATCGGCTGCTGATCGGGCAAAGACCATCAAAGCATTGACCGAACCGGGGATCAAAGCCAACGACTTCGGCCGGCCGGGACATATCTTCCCGCTCCGCGCTGTGGAAGGGGGAGTCCTCCGCCGCGCCGGTCACACGGAAGCCGTGGTCGACCTCTGTTCGCTTGCAGGACTCTATCCTGCCGGCGCGCTCGTAGAGATCATGAATGAGGACGGCACCATGGCCCGTCTGCCGGAACTGATGAAGATCTCCGAGCAGTTCGGACTGAAGGTCGTCACCATTAAGGATCTGGTGGAATACCGGCGCCATCGTGAGAAACTCGTTACACAGGTGGTCTCCACAAAACTTCCTACGAAGAACGGAAGTTTCGATGTGCATCTCTACACCTCTTCTGTCGATAAGAAAGAACATATC
>JAVBYA010000348.1 GCA_030824295.1 Bacteroidota bacterium | reverse complement strand
CCGGGACGAGGAAGGGAATATCGCCGGCAAGACGGCGGACGCTCCGAATATCCTCCGATTTGGTCGCACCGACCACGAAGCCGAGATTGTCATGCTGCGCCCATCCCTTCACGGACCGGACCACCTCTTCGAACAATCTCCGATTGCCGATCTTTTGATACTGAAAGTCGAACGCTCCTTTATTGGAGGTCAATGCGAGAACGTAGACTCCTTTGTCATGATATTCCAGGAACGGCTGAACAGAGTCCTTTCCCATATACGGCGCGACCGTTACCGCATCGAATCCCAGATCCTTCAGGATCGCCTTAGCATATTGCGTGGAGGTGTTCCCGATATCTCCGCGCTTGGCATCGCCGATGGTGATGATGGAGGAGGGGACCATCGCAACGGTCTTCTCCAGGATGTCCCAACCTTTCTTTCCCAGCGATTCATAGAACGCAAAGTTGATCTTGTACGCGCTCACCTGGTCCCTGGTGGCATCGATGATCCGTTTATTGAATTCAAGGATGCCGTTCGTTCGTGTGCGGAGATGCATCGGCATCTTCTCGGCATCGGTGTCGAGTCCCACGCACAGGAGTGAACGGGAACGTGTCTGTATTCCTGCAAGGCGTTTGGCAAAGGTCATTGTTGATTCCGGGGTCAATGTGAGGTGAAAAAAAAGCCGGGCAGAGAAGATTCTCCAACCCGGCAGTTAGCCGATCATTTCAGGTAGCCGTCGAGCCAATCAAAAACAGTGGTGTGCCACAACTCGGAATTCTGCGGCTTTAGCACCCAGTGTCCTTCGTCCGGGAAGTAGAGAAGTTTGGACGGGATCCCTTTACGCTGCAGCGTGGTGAAGAGCTGCAGCCCTTCGCTGATCGGTACACGGAAGTCGAGCTCGTTGTGGATGATGAGGTTCGGAGTCTTGAACTTATCCGCATACTTGTGCGGTGAGAAGCGGTCGAAGTCCTTCGTTTCCCACGGTATGCCGTGCTCCCATTCGTCGAACCAGGTCTCTTCCGTGACGCCGTACATGGAATAGAAATTGTACACACCGCAGTGGGTGATGAGCGTTTTGAACTTGTCCGTATTCGCCTGGAACCAGTTCATCATGTATCCGCCGTAGCTTGCGCCGGCCGCAGCCATCTTTGTCGCATCGATGTACGGCTGCTGTTCCATGTACGCCACACCGTTCATTACGTCGGTATAGACCTTTCCGCCCCAGTCCTTCGAGATCTCATCGGTGAATTTCTGACCGAAGCCGGTCGAACCGCGCGGGTTGGGGAGCGCCAGGACGTATCCCTGCGCGGCCCAGAGCTGCTGGTTCCAGCGGTAGCTCCATCCGTTGCCGAACGCTCCCTGCGGTCCGCCGTGCACCCAATAGACGAGCGGATACTTCTTCTTTGCATCGAAGAACGGCGGCTTCACGATCCACATCTGCACTTTAGCTCCGTCCGCACCGTCGAACCAGACGTACTCCGGTTCGCTCAGTTCGATATGCTTGAACAGTTCGCCGTTCACATCGGTGAGCGCTTTGGCATTCTTCCCGGCGCTGGTGGCGGTCCAGATCTCCACCGGGCGGGACATGGTCTGATGGGCGAAGACGATCGTCTTGCCGTCCGGCGTGATGCTCACATCGCTGTTGTTCGCATTGTCGTACACTTTCTTCACGGTCCCGTCGATGCCGATCGACCAGAGGGGCACATTCGCTTTTTCTTCCGCATTAGTGTAGAGCGTTTTGTTGTCATCCGCCCAGACGAATGCATCCACATTGGTGTCGAAGTTCGGGGTGAGACTCTTCGTGGTTCCTGCTGCACGGTCGAACAGCATCAGCTGCCAGCGGTCCGCTTCGAAGCCGGGACGCGACTGCGCACGATACGCAATGTATTTGCCGTTGGGCGAGTATTGCGGGAAGACATCGGCGGCGGGATTGGTGGTGATCTGTTTCCGTTCGCCGGTGGTCAGGTTGACGGTCATGATGTCGTGATTGGTGCTCCACGATTCCTCACGGACCGGAACAGGAGTTGCAGTGTAAGCGAGTTCTTTGCCGTCCGGCGAGAAGCTGTAATCGTCACCGGTGGAGAAGGTGGAAGAGGTCGGCACCGCATCGCGGTCGCCGGGGGTCACATTGCGCAGATTGGAACCGTCCGCATTCATCACGAACAGGTGCTGCCGTTTGTCATCCACCCAACTGTCCCAATGCCGGTAAAGCAGCTTGGTCATGATTCGCGCCTTCACTTTGCTGTTGTCGCGCGCTTCCTGTTTCTGTTTGTTCAGTGCATCGGCTTCCGTCGCCGGTTTGTCAGAAAATTCCGGGAAGACGGCGGAATAGAATGCGATCTGCTTGCCGTCCGCGGACCAGACGCCGCCGTTCGCTTCAGTATAGAGCGAGGTCAGTTTGCGCGTCTCTCCGGTCGCGACTGTGATCACGTAGAGCTGCAGCGATCCTTCGCGGTTCGATTCAAAAAGGATGCTCTTGCCGTCCGGTGACCAGCGCGGATGCCGGTCCGCTTTCGGACTGTTCGTCACCTGCGTTGCCGCGCCGCCGGTGACCGGCACGAGCCAGATGTCCGTATTCGTGCGATTAGCTGCCTTGTCCACCACGCCGACCACGTATGCCACGGTCTTGCCGTCCGGCGAAAGCTGCGGATCGCTCACGCGCTGCATATTGAAGAGGTCCTCCAGCTGCAGCGGACGTTTCGTCTGCGCATCGGTCAGGACAATGGAACAGAGGAGGAGGGGAAGAAGAAGAGATCGGAGTGTCATGGCATGCCTCGCGTAAATGATGGGTGAAGAATGTGCAACAAAGTAAGGCAAAATGGGGAGAGAGGCAATGAAGATTCATTGCTCCTACGGCACATAGCTCTAATTTCCCATTCACTGATTCACTTAAAAAGTCTCGATCATTTACAATTGTCATTCCCGAATGTTCTTATCGGGAATCCCCGCCTGCCATCCATAATTTTTTGAGGCGGGCAGGCAGTATACTGGACCCCCGATAGAATCATTTTTTTTTGGGGGCATGTATCCTTTACAAAACGTTCAATAACACAAAATTGATGTTGTGCTGAGCGTAGTCTCCCGAAGGGACCCCGTTGGGGGGAAGCACAACAT
>JAVBYA010000067.1 GCA_030824295.1 Bacteroidota bacterium | reverse complement strand
ATCCTTTTCCTCACCGTTTTACTGTTCACAACTGCAATGGCGCAGGACGAGCCGGTCAAGACCGGTTCCATCGTCGGCCATGTGAAGAATTACGCCACTAAAGAGGCGGTCATCAGCGCAACGGTCGTCCTGCAGGGCACGACCATCGGCGCCGCAACGGATATCGACGGGAATTTCAAGATCCCGAACGTCCCGATCGGCACCTATATCCTCCGTGTAAGCGCCCTCGGCTTCCTTCCGATGGTGAAGACGGACGTGGTCGTCTCCGTTTCAAAACCGGCCGATGTCCATTTTGAACTGATGGAATCGACCGTGGAATTGGAAGGGGTCACCGTCACGACCGAATATTTCCAGAAATCCCCCGATGCCGTGATCAGCGTGCAGACGCTCGGCGCGGAAGAGATCCGGCGGCTTCCCGGCGGATTGGAAGATGTCGTGCGCGCCATCTCCATCCTCCCCGGTGTGGCGCAGGTGCAGAACGGACGGAACGATCTGATCGTCCGGGGCGGCGCGCCTTCCGAGAACCTCTTCGTGGTGGATAACATCGAACTCTCCAACATCAACCATTTCGGAACGCAGGGTGCCAGCGGCGGTCCGCTCAGCTTCATCAACCTCGATTTCGTCAACGAGACCTCATTCAAGACCGGCGGGTTCGGCGCAAAGTACGGCGACAAGCTCTCCTCTGTGCTCACGATCGATCTGAAGGACGGACGCGATGACAAGCTCGGCGGCAAAGCGACCATCTCTGCATCGCAGTTCGGTCTGAACCTGGAAGGCCCGACCGGTGAGAACGGTTCGTTCCTCTTCTCCGCGCGCCGCAGCTATCTGGATTTCATCTTCAAAGCGGCCGGATTCGGCTTCGTACCGGAATACTGGGACTTCCTCGGCAAAGCGAACTACCGGCTCTCCCCGAAGGACCAGGTGACGGTGCTGAGCATCGTTGCGCTGGACAATGTGAAGCTCTTCAACGATACGGAGGAGAAGCGGTACGATAACTCCCGCATCCTTTCCAGCGACCAGACGCAGGCGCTCGGCGGCATCTCCTGGCGGCATCTGCTGACGAAAGGATTCACGAATGTTACGCTGAGCTCGACCTATAACGGGTACAACTTCATCCAGAACGATTCGCTGCTGAATCCCATCTTCCGCAGCTCATCCGACGAGTACGAAACGTCGCTCCGCGGCGATATCGTGCTGCAGCTGGGCAAGGAGTCGGAACTGTCGTTCGGCGCCGCCGTGAAGTATGTGGACTTCTCGTCCAACATCATCCTGCCGACATTCTTCACCAATTTCGGACCGTCCCTCGCCGTGAATGCCACGCTCGATACGACGGCGGTGAAATCGGCATTGTACGGTCAATATTCCGTCTTGCTCCTGCAGAATCTCCGCATGAGTGTCGGACTCCGTGCCGATCATTTCAATCTCATCAAGAATACGCTTTCCGTTTCACCCCGGCTCTCCCTGTCGTACGCCGCGTCCCCGGTGCTGACATTGACCGCCAGCGCCGGACAGTACCATCAGGCGCCGTCCTACATCTGGCTCGTCGCGAATCCGGCCAACCGGAATCTGAACTATGTGTCGGTGGACCAGCTCGTGCTCGGCGTGGAGTATCTGATCCGTTCGGATGTGAAGATATCGCTCGAAACGTATCAGAAGAACTATCGTGATTATCCCGCCAGCACCACCCGTCCGTACCTGGTGCTCGCCAATACCGGCGCCGGTTTCGGCGGTTCCAGCGACGGCTTTGCCTCGTTCGGTCTCGATCCGCTCGTCAGTGCCGGCAGCGGCGAAGCGCACGGCGTGGAGCTCTTTCTGCAGAAGAAACTCTCCGAGGTCCCCTGTTACGGCCTCGTCAGCATCAGCTGGAACGAAGCAAAGTTCACGGCGATCGACGGCGTTGCTCGTCCGAGCGCATTCGACCAGCGGTGGATCATCAACCTGGGCGGCGGCTACATCCTGAACGAACTGTGGGAATTCAGCGGGAAGTTCCGTGTGGCGACCGGTCGTCCGTATACACCGTACAATCCGGACGGTTCACAGGCGATCGCTTCGTACAACGCCAACCGGATCGGCGCGAACCACAGTCTGGATCTGCGGGTGGACCGACGGTGGAATTTCAACACCTGGAACCTGATCACGTACATCGACCTGCAGAACGTCTATAACCGCAAAGCGATCGACGTCCCGATCTTTGATGACCGGACGCAGGAGGTCAAGCAGGTCCAGAACGGTATCGGATTGCTCCCCTCCATCGGTGTGAGCGCAGAGTTCTAAAGCACCCCATAGTGTAAGACAATAACGGCCCGGTGTGCGGTGAGCATATCGGGCCGTACTGTTCTACGTCCTGCTAACGGAGGACACATTCACCGCAGAGCACGCAAAGAACGCAGAGGGAAGGTGTAGGTCGAAGCGATGCTTCGACCAATATGTAAGTCGGGAAGATATCCTATCCAGATGAACACGCGCACACAGGCGCAAATCAATATGTTAACCGACTCTCCAGAGTCGGTCCGCAAGAATGCACCGGTCGCCTGAAGCCCCGGGATTCATCCCGGGGAATTTATGCCCGGATCGGCACACCGAACGAATCTGGAGATTCGTTCAACATTATGAAACCTTCACAAGGTTAAAAACATTCACGCAAAGGCGCAAAAAAGAAGGGGAAGAAATTCGAGCAATAGGCAAACCACAATGTTGACCGACTCTCCAGAGTCGGTCCGCAAAAATGCACCGGTCGCCCGAAGCCCCGGGATTTATCCCGGGGAGTGAATAAACAGCTCCGGGATTCAACCCGGGGAATTTATGCCCGGGTCGGCACACCGAACGAATCTGGAGATTCGTTCAACATTATGAAAGCCTCACAAGGTTAAAAACACTCACGCAAAGCCCCTAAGGGGCAGGCCGCAAAGGCGCAAAGACCAAATGTAGGTGACGGTCATCTCTATGTAGGACGGGATGACATCCCGTCCTACAAACGAAAAAAGCCCGTTGTGCATTACGCACAACGGGCTTTTTCATTTCAGGGATGCCGGACGGTCACTCGAACCGGAGCGCTTCGATCGGGTCCAGGTTGGCGGCTTTCCATGCGGGATAGACGCCGAAGACGATACCGATGAAGGAACAGAAGATGAGCGCAGTGATATTCATCTGCAGCGCCGTGAAATCGATGAACGGGGTCTGCAGGATGGCGACAGAATTGTTCCAGGGATAGATCGGCGGTGCATCCAGCAGCAGCGAGACGATGTTCCCCATGACGGAACCGGAGATGATACCGATCACTCCTCCGATCTGGGAGAAGACGACGGACTCGGTGAGGAACTGCGACAGCACGTTGGAGCGTGTTGCGCCGAGCGCTTTGCGGATGCCGATCTCTTTGGTCCGCTCCGTGACCGACACGAGCATGATGTTCATGATGCCGACCCCGGCCGCCAGCAGCGCGATACAGGCGATACCGAGCGCACCGATCTTGATCATGAACGTGGTCTCATTGAACTGCGCGATCACTGTATCGTTGGAGAAGATCTCGAAATCGTCCGGCTCGCCGGGAGGGTTCTGACGGATCACCCGCAGGATGCCGCGCGAACTCTCCAGCACATCGTTGTATGATGCCTGATCCCGCGCCATTACCATGATGTTCACCGACCGGTCCTTACCGTAGATGTTCAAATGGGTCGTGATGGGAATGACGACCATGTTGCCCTGGTTCCCGCCCATGACGGCCCCTTTATCCTCAAGGGTGCCGATCACTTTGTATTGGATGCCGTCCACGCGGATGAGTTCGCCGAGCGGATTCCCCATCGGGAAGAGTTTCTTGATCACATCGCTGCCGATGACGGTCACCTTCGCTGCGGATTGAACCTCATTCTCCGTGAAGGAGCGGCCGAATTCCACGTTCCAATTGTTCGTTGCCAATCCATCCACCGACTCGCCCGCCACACCCACGCTCGGATTGGTCTTTAGTTTCTTGTACTCCGCCACTTTCCCGCCGGACCATACTTCCAGTCCCACATACTTGGCCAGCTTCATGCGGTCATAGAACAGTTCCGCCTGGTCGTACGTGATATCCTTCCGGTTGCGGTAGCGCCAGCGCTGATTATCGTTGAAATTGTTCTGCGGATACTTCTGGATCTGGAATGTGTTCGCCCCGAGCTGGCTCACGCCGGATTCGATGGCGTTCTGCAGCACACCCATAGCGGTCATCACTCCGATGATGGAGAAGACGCCGACCCCGATGCCGAGCAGCGTCAGCACGGACCGCAGCTTGTTCACGCGGATCGCATTGAGCGCCATTCCGATACTCTCTTGTAACTGCATAGTGACGGTCCTTCTCTGATTATTCGTGACGCAGCGCTTCCACCGGGTCCATCTTCGCCGCACGGTTCGCCGGCAGGAAGCCGGAAACGACGCCGACCAGCACCGAGATGCCGAGCGCGATACCCACCACCGACAGCGGCATGGAGGTCGGCAGGATCTGATTGATGAGCAGGCTCAGCGGATACGAGATGATGATACCGATGATGCCTCCCAGCAGCGCCAAGGCGGCGGATTCGATCAGGAACTGGATGAGGATCGTGGAACGTTTCGCGCCGATCGCCTTCCGGATGCCGATCTCTTTGGTCCGCTCGGTGACCGAGACGAACATGATGTTCATGATACCGATGGCTCCGACGAACAGGGAGAGCGCCGTAATGAAGAGTCCGATACCGGCGATGACGCCGCCGATCTGATTGAACGTCTGGATGAACATCTCCTGCTGGTTGATGGCGAAGTCATCCTTCGCGCCCGGCTTCACACCGCGCACCTTGCGCAGGATGCCGCGCAATTCTTCCTTGGTGTTCTCCAGATCGTTGATGTTCGCCGCTTTCACATGGATGTCCATGCCGCGGCGCACGTTGCTGAATTTCTGCAGGAAATTGGTGATGGGGAGATACACGCGGTCATCCATATTCATACCGAGGAAGCTTCCCTGTTTGGCCACCACGCCGACCACACGGAACGAATGGGAACCGAGCTTCACGATCTTGCCGAGCGGTGTCTCATTCGGGAAGAGTTTCTCCGCCACCGTATAGCCGAGCACCACCACCGGACGGTCGCCGTTGGATTCGGCCTGCGAGAAGAAGCGCCCCATTTCCATATTCAGTCCCCCCACCTGCACATATTGATCGTTCACGCCGATCGCGATGATACCGTCCGAGCTGAGACTGCGGTATTTGATGGGAAGACGGGTCCCGGTGAGCGGGGAAACGGCGGCCAGGGTCGTCCCTTGATCGCGGACCGCACGGAACTGCTTCAGGTCGATGTTCTTCCGGTTACGCGAAGCTTCGAAGTCCTCCTGACTGGAGAACCAGGAGAATTTCTGGACAAAGAGCACATCCGCACCGATCTTCGAGACCATCTCGTTGAAGGAGCGGCTCATCCCTTCGATGGCCGTACCCATCAGCGTGACGGAGACGATACCGATGACGATACCGAGCGTGGTCAGCACGGAACGCATCTTGTTCGCCCGGATCGCCTGGAAGGAGATGCCGAGCCCCTCCTTCACTTCATAGGCAAAATCTGTGATCTTCATGGTGTTGGTCCCGAGGATGGAAATGCGTTAGTGATGGACACCGGGAAGGATGCGGTCCTCAACGATGGTGTCGCTTTCCACCATACCGTCACGGACGCGGATGATCCGGTGCGCATGGCGTGCGATATCCTCTTCGTGCGTTACGACAATGATGGTGTTCCCCTGGGCATGCAGTTCGTTGAACAGTCCCATGATCTCCACACCGGTCTTGGAATCCAGGTTTCCCGTCGGTTCGTCCGCCAGGATGATGGAGGGCTTGGTGACCAGGGCACGCGCCACCGCAACGCGCTGCCGCTGACCGCCGGAGAGTTCGTTCGGCTTGTGATGCATGCGGTCCGCCAGTTTCACATGGGAGAGCGCTTCTTCGGCGAGCATCTTCCGTTCGGCTTTCTTCATGCCGGAATAGATGAGGGGAAGTTCCACGTTGTGAAGGGCGTCCGAGCGTGCCAGCAGATTGAATGTCTGGAACACGAACCCGATCTCCTTGTTGCGGATCTTCGCCAGTTCGTTGTCGTTCATATCGCTCACGTTCACACCGTTGAACTCGTAGAGTCCGGAGGTCGGCGTGTCCAGGCAGCCGAGCACGTTCATCAGTGTCGATTTACCGGAACCGGACGGTCCCATGATGGCCACATACTCGTTCTTCATGATCTGCAGGGAGACGTCAACGAGTGCGTTGACCTCCACCGTGCCCATCACGTAGGTCTTTTTGATGTTCTTCAGATTGATGACTGGCTGCATAGGGTCCTTAGAGTTCTTTGATCTTTTTTTGTGCGGTGTCCGAACGCCGGCCTTTCGGCTCAACGGTCAGGAACCATTGATAGGTCTCTTTTGCTTTCTGTTTGTTCCCCTGGAGCTCGTAGCATTCCGCCAGGGAGAAGATGGACGGACTGAAGGTCTTATCGATGGAGAGCGCCAGGTGGTATTTCGCGATCGCCTGGTCGTATTTCCCTTCCGCTTTCAGCACATCCCCGTAACTGTCATGGGTGTCCGGATTCTTCGGGTCTGCCGCAGCATACTTCTTCATCTGTTCGTATGCGTCGACATACCGGCGCGTATTCATGTACAGATATCCGAGCTGTTTGTATCCGTTCCCCCGCTCCGGCGCTGCGGCGATCGCCTTCTTGATCTGCTGCTCTGCTTCCGCCGTATCCTTCTTCACCCGGTTGTAATAGTTCGCCAGGAGCAGATAGCCGCGGAATGCTTCGAGCTTGACGATCGCGGATGCCTGTTCGAACGCCTTCTCCGTGCTCCCGCCCATGAATCCCGGGGCCATCACATAGTAATTATAGAGGGCCATCCGTGCTTCCACATTGGACGGGTCGAGCTCGGATGCTTTCAGGAACGCGTTCTTGATCTTCGGCGCCAGGAGTCCCTGCGACAGCACATTGGCCGTCATCGCCTGCTGACCGAGCACCTGTCCCCGCAGCAGATGGTACTTGGAGATGTTCTCGTTCAGATCGATCGCCTCGTCCACACTCTCTTCGGCATCATCCAGGTTCTGCTCCATCATCTGTGCCGTGGCAAGGTAGAACCAATGCTCGGCATCCTTCTTGTTCTTCTTCACCGCCTGCTCGAAGTACGACCGGGCTTCGGAGTATTTCTTTGCATTCAATAACCGGATGCCGGTGCTGTCCGTTTGTGCAACGAGCAGCATCGGCATCATCAAACCGAGCAGGAACTTACGGCCGGTCCCTGTCATTATTTCTTCTCTTCCTGTTTACCGCCCATGGCGAATTTCGGAGCGTTGTTCTCCACTTTCACCACTGTTCCATCCTCCAATTCGCGGTTGATCGCTTTGTAGCTGCCGCTCACCACCGCTGCATCTTCGGACAATCCTTCCGAGATCTCCACATATCCCTCATCGTTGATGCCGCGTTTCACCGGGACCATCTTCGCTTTGCCGTCCTCCACCAGGAACACACACTCCACCGGTTTATCGTTGGTGGCCAGACCACCCGATTCGCCTTCCTTCTTCTGTTCCTCTTCCTTCGGTTTCTCCCCTGCTGCTTTCGGCGCACGCGTGGTCACACTCTGGATCGGCACGGCAATGATGTTCTTCTTGGTCTCTGTCTCGATATCCGCGGTCATGGACATTCCGGGACGGAGCGAGATATCCTTGTTCAGCACGCGGATCTTCACTTCGAAATTGGTCACTTCTTCCTGTGTTCCCAGACCTTTGGACTTGGCGGTGTTGGCGATCTCGTACACCACTCCGGTGAACTTCTTGTCCGGGTACGCATCAATGGTGATGCGTGCCGTATCTCCGATGGAGATGGTCACGATATCGTTCTCGCCGACATCCACGCGCGCTTCCATCATGGACAGGTCCGCCACGGTCATGATCTGCGTTCCCTGCGTGAAGCCGCTGCCACTCACCCGCTCGCCAAGTTCCGAGATCAGCTGCGAGATGGTGCCGGCCATCGGCGAATAGATCGCCGTTTTATTGAGACTCTCTTTCGCATCCCGCAGCGATGCTTCCGCCTGACGGACGCCGGCTTGCGCCGATTCATACTGGGATTTGGTGGCACTGTACGACGTCTTGGCAGCGATGAACTCCTGGTCCGACAATAATTTCTTATCAAACAATTCCTGTGCGCGCTTGAACTCGGATTCCGTCTTCTCCACATTCGCCTTCTGGAGGTTCAGCGATGCCCGGGCGGACTGCAGTCCGGCTTCCGCACGGTCCACCTGCGCCTGATACTGGTCCGGCTTGATACGGACCAGCAGTTCGCCTTTTCTGACCCTGTCCCCTTCCTTCACCGGCAGCGTCGTGATCTCGCCGCTCACTTCCGCATTGATCTTCACCATGGTCTCCGGCTGGATCTTCCCGGAGGCATTCACCACCTGGGTGATGGTGCGACGGGCGACCTTTTCGGTCTGTACGGTGATGATGTTCTCCTTCTTGCTTCCAAGGACGACCACCAGCACCAGCACAATGGCGACCAGCCCGATGCCGGAGAAGATGAACAGTTTCTTTTTGCTCTTTTTACCGTTTGCCATACTGACTCCAATGATAGATGATAATTAAAACTTCTCTCTGCCGACCGCGATCCTGTACTGCAGTTTTGCGTAGATGAAATCGTAGGATGATGAGACCTTGTTGCTGATGGCCTGCGTGTAGTTCGCTGTAGCGACCAGCAGGTCCAGCAGTGTGTTCGAACCGAGGTTGTAGCGTTCTTCCGCGATGCGGCGGTCCTCTTCCGCCGAACGCATGTTCTTTAATGACACATCGTAGCGTTTCCGTGACGTTTCCAGGCTGAGCAGCGCGGAGCGGACATCCTTCGCCACGCGGCGTTTCGCTTCTTCCACCTGCTGCTCGGCGAATTCAAAGTTCAATGCGCTGTTCTGCGAAGCGGTCGAGGTCTGGAAGCCGTTGAAGATGGGAAGTGAGAGCGACAAGCGCCAGTTCCACGTCTTGGTGTCCGAGATGGTGCTGAGACCGTCGCCGGACATGCCGTACCCGGCACCAAGACTCAGTGTGGGATAGTGGCCGGACCGCGCGATGGTGAGATCGTTCGCCGAGATATCCTTCGCCAGGACCGATGCTTTGTAATCGGGGCGTGCTTCGAGCGCTTCCTGCACGAGCTTATCGTAGTCGGAATATTCCTGCTGCAGTGAATCGAAGTTCAGATTGTCCAGCTGCTGCAGCACGGCGGCGTCCACAAAGGAATACTCCTTCGTCACATCCAGTCCGAGAAGGAAGAGCAGGTCCTGTTTGGAATTGTCGAAATTGCTCTGCGCATTGATGAGGGAGAGTTCATCGTTCGCCGTCTGCACCTGCTGACGGTAGACATCCGCCTTGGCAACAGCGCCGACCTTGTTCGATTCCTCGATGCGGGAGAGCTGCTGCTGCGAACGCTTCAGATTCTCCTGGCTCACTTTCAGCAGCTGTTCGTTCCGCAGAACGGTGAGATAGGCCTGCTGCACGATCAGTACGGTGGTCTGTTTCTGTTTCGCGTAGTTCAGCGCCGCTGCATCCGCAGAGGTCGATGCTCTATTATAAGTGGAGAGATTCCGGAAACCGTCAAAGAGAGTCACGTTGGCATTCAAACCGGCGCTCGCGCTGCCGTTGGCGGAGACTCCGGAGGGAGCGAAGATGGTCGGATCGAACGACGAACCATTCCGTCCGACGCTGGCCGAAGCGGAAAGGGTCGGAAGGAAGTCGCCAAACGCCGCGGTCAGATTGGATTCGGAGATCTGCTGGGAATTCTTGGAACGGATGACATCGATGTTCTTTTCAAGAGCGGTTGTGATAGCCTGCTGCAGTGTGAGGGTCTCTTGCGCCTGTCCGGCCGCGGTCAGAAGCAGCGAAAACAGCGCAATTGTGAGGATTTTTTTCATTACTCTCTCCAAAGATGACAAAACTATGAGTTGTTAACGATATAGAACATCAAAAGTTACAGGAAAATTCAATAGAACCATTGATTTGACGGGGAATTACGGCTGCGGTTTAACGTTTTGGAAGAGGTTCAGTCACCGCTCAGATCATGAGGGCGGACCGTACTCCCTGATGACCTCGTCTTTGATCTCCAGCAAATAGCGGAGCGCCGGTTCGTGCTCGTTGGGGATACGCCCTTCCAGGATCGCCTCTTCGATGCGCGATTTGAGCACACCGACCAGCTTACCTGCCGGCAGACCGCAGAGCGTCATGATCTCATCGCCGCGGACCGGCGGCTGGAATGCGCGCATCCGGTCCTTCTCTTCCACTTCCTTCATTTTGGCATACACCTGGTCGTAGTTCTCGGAGTACTGCTTGACGAGCTTCGGGTTCTTGGACGTGATGTCCGCCCTGCACAGTGTCATCAGGTCGTCGATCTGCTCCCCGGCTTCGAACAGGATGCGGCGGACGGCGGAATCGGTGACCGTTTCGTCCACCAGCTGCATGGGACGCTGATGCAGCCGTACGATCTTCTCCACGTACGGGATGTGATCGAACGGCAGTTTCAAACGGCGGAAGATATGCTTCACCATCCGTGCGCCGATCTCCTCGTGGCCGTGGAAGGTCCAGCCGATCCCGTCGACGAACTTCTTCGTTTTCGGTTTGGCGATATCATGCAGCAGCGCGGCAAGACGGAGATAGATGTTGTCCGTCATCGCGGAGATATTATCCACTACCTGACAGGTATGCAGGAAGACATCCTTGTGATGATGGTCCTGCCGCTGGTCCACTCCGGACAGGTCCGCCACTTCCGGGAAGACGATGCGCATGATGCCGGTATCGAACATCAGCCGGAGCCCGACGGAAGGAGCGGGGCTGGCCATGATCTTCATGAACTCTTCCGTGATGCGCTCCTGCGAGATGATGGAGAGACGGTCGCGGATGGGAGCGATGGCATCCATCACCGAGGGCTCGATAGTGAATCCCAGCTGCGCGGCGAACCGGACCGCGCGCATGATGCGGAGCGGATCATCGTCGAACGTGGCAGACGGATCGAGCGGTGTACGGATGATCTTTTTCTGCAGATCGTCCGTTCCGCGGAACGGGTCCGCCAGTTCTCCCCAACTGCCGGCATTGAGCGAGGCGGCCATGGCATTCACGGTGAAATCGCGGCGGGAGAGGTCCTCTTCCAGCGTGCCGACCTCGACCACCGGATTGCGGGAGTCGCGGTTGTACTGTTCCTTACGGGAGCCGACGAATTCGATCTTCCCCCCTTCGGTCGGCATCATCGCAGTGCCGAACTTCTCGTAGGTGACGATCTTCCGTTTCTTCATCGCCACAGCCACGGCTTCGGCGAACTCGATGCCGCTGCCGACCACGACGATGTCGATATCGTTCACTTCCTTGCCGAGCAGCAGGTCCCGCACGTATCCGCCCACCACGTACGCTTCCGTACCGCGGGCATCCGCCACAGCGCCGATCCGCTTCAGATATGTGTTGTTCAGTTCTAGTTTCATGTTCCCTTATGCGCTCCGTTACACGGAGAACCGCTGTACCTGGATCTTCTGGAGGATCTGCTGCGCCACATCGAGCGCCATCCGGCCGTCCTCGCCGTTCACGACGGGACGCGTATTGTTCTGTACCGCATGGACGAACGATTCCAGTTCGTACTGGAGCGCATTGATCTTCTTCATTTCCGGCTGTTCATAGATGATGCTGCGTTTGTTCTTCCCTTCGCCGATCTGTCCCAGCAGCATGGTGGACCAGATGCTCCCTTCCCCTTCTTTCCCGAGCCGGAACACATCCGCGCTCCCCAGCTGGAAATCGATGGCGATGTATGCGTTCCCCTGGAACATCCGCATCTTCCGCATCTTGGTGCGGGAGATGCGGCTTGCGGTGACGTTCGCCACGCAGCCGTTCTCGAACTGCAGCCGGGCATTGGCGATATCCGGCGTATCGGAGACGACGGCAACGCCGTTCGCGTCGATCTGTTTCACCGGACTGTTCACCAGACTGAGGATGATATCGATATCGTGGATCATCAGGTCCAGCACCACGGCCACATCCGTCCCGCGCGGATTGAACTGCGCCAGACGGTGCGATTCGATGAACATCGGCTTCAGCTGGTACGATTCCAGCGAGATGATGGCGGGATTGAACCGCTCGATGTGTCCCACCTGGATGAGCACACCCTTCTGCTTCGCCAAGGCGATCAACTCGTCCGCTTCGGCGAGTGTGGAGGTGATCGGTTTCTCGATCAGCACATGTCTGCCTGCGGCGAGCGCCTCCATTGCCACCGCATGATGCGTGGTGGTCACGGTCGCAATGCTCACCGCATCCACCGCTGAGAGCAGATCACTCACGGTCTCGAATGCTTTCACGCCGTACTTCGAGGCGACACTCTTCCGTTTCTCCGGATCGGTATCGAACACACCGATGAATGCTGCATCTGCAATATCTGCATACATCTTTGCATGCAGTGAACCGAGATGTCCCGTTCCGATGACGCCGACCTTGACAGCTGCCATATCCTGTTCCTTACCTTAATTGCGGGGTTGACCGATATTCACCGGCCACGGGGTATTATCTTTTACTACAGGGGTTCCGGAGCGTTTGCCGGGATCCGGTGTTCCGGCATTCCGCACACGCTGCATACCGATGACCCTGTCCACGCCTCCCAGACGGCGGTCTCTATAATAGACGAGGAATGTGTACCGGTTGATGGTCCGCCAGTCGTTCCCTTCCAGCGTCGCCCAATCCTGCCGGCGCACGATGCCGTCCTGACCGGGAGTGCCGAGCACATACTGATAATCATACACGCCGCGGCGGACCCAGAACCGACCGACATACAGTCCGGTAGCTGCGTCGGGTCTCATTTCATAGTCCGGCAATACCTTCCATCCGGTGAAACCGCCGGTAACGTACACTTTCTGCGCCGGGGGTTCGGCGAGCCGCAGACGGAGTTCCACCTCCAGATAATCGGAGTTGCCGCCGGTGAAGGGATCCGCTTTCGTCGCACCGTTCGCATCGGGCTTGCCCTGCCACCGGAAGCGGGAGACATCGGGACCATCCCGCATCACTGCCGGCTGATTGTTCGGGTAGAACGAAACGGACGAGAGGTCCATCCGCCGGTATTCATTCCCCACTGGCAGATCGCGCCGGACGAAGGTCTTAGTCGGCCGCAGGAGGTTCTCGACGAATGTCTCCGCATCGTCATCCTCCGTATCGATGAACATCGGGCGGTCCAGTTCCCAGTTCCGGATGACCGCGACCCTGTTCACATCCATATGGTCGACGGAGGCAGGGTCCGCCGCCGTGAACTCCGGCGGGGCCGACACGATGACGGTTGTGTACAACCGCTGATCGAACGGCGGCTCGTGTTCCGAATGGTACCGGTTCTCCATGGTCACACTCAGCGGGACGTTGTTCTGTGCGACGATGAAGCGTCCTTCCGTCACCACGGCATCGGAGGCATCGGCATCCACGATGCGGAAGATGTAATTCCCCGAATAGCGGAACTCCACCTTGTTGCGCGCGTTGGGAAACGAGTTCCTGTACCGGTAGCGGTATTGATAGACCGAGGCCGGCGCAGGAGAATACAGCAGCATCTCGGCGCGGATCGTTCCGGGATCGTTGATGAATGTATTGTCATCCACCTTCCAGTCGCGCGATGCATGCAGAAAGAGGATGTGCAGATTGGGCGGAAGGGACGTTGCCACATCGAACTCGATCGTCACCTGTTCGCCGGCGGTGATGACCGGCGGACGGTATTCATCCCCCGCAGCGAAGACGCGGAGACCGAAGATCTCCACCTGCGCTGCGGCCGTTGAACAGAGAACGATCACCATGAACAGCAGGCGACGCACCACGATATATTCCTTCATGACCATCCTTTCCTGTCAGACATAGATCCGTTGCAGCCAGCCGGCGAACTCCTGCACATCATGGAAGAGATGGTCCGGCTTCAGTTCCAGCACATCCTTCATCCCGTAGGAATCCCACACGACGGATGCGATCTCCACGCCCACCTCGCGCGCGGCGGTGATATCCGCCACGGCATCGCCGACCATCAGTGCATCCGTCGGCATCATGCGGAAGTGCTGCAGGATCTTCGCGATACCGTTCCCGGACGGCTTGTGCACCTCCACATCATCCCCTGTCATTGTCACATCAAAGTACGAAGTAATTCCGAATTGTTCGAGGGTAATGTCGGTGGTACGCCGCCCTTTCCCGGTGAACAGCGCCAAACGGACCCCCGCTGCGCGCAGGAACTCCAGCACGTCGACCGTACCGGGATAGATCTCCGCGAGCCGTGCGTGTTCGGAACGATAGAACCGGTAGTAGTCCTCCATTGCCGGGACGATATGCTGTGCGCCGATCATATTCCGGACCGCCTCCTCTTCCGGCGGACCGAAATAGGCGATGATCTCCGCCGGCGTGAGGCGCTTGCCGATGTACTTCTCCGCGACATGGTTGAACGAATCGAAGATGAGCTGATTCGTCCGGGTCAATGTCCCGTCCATATCGAAGATGATGGTGCGGTAACGTTTCATACAAATAAAAAAAGCGTCATGATGCACACTTCGGCATGCTGACGCTTTGGAATGTGAACGGATATCAAACGGTCGATAGAGAGAACGGACGGACCGTCCCGCGGGACGGTCCGCTTCCTTTCTTAATTATGCAATGGTGACATCTTTGGAGAGGTACACATCCTGGATGGCATTCAGGATGGCAACGCCGTCCTTCATCGGTTTCTGGAATGCCTTCCGTCCGGAGATGAGTCCCATACCGCCGGCGCGTTTGTTGATGACCGCTGTCTTTACGGCATCCGCCAGGTCGTTCGCACCGGAAGCACCGCCGGAGTTGATCAGACCGGCGCGTCCCATGTAGCAGTTGGCCACCTGGTAGCGGGTGAGGTCGATGGGATGGTCGCTCGACAGCTTCGTATAGACCAGCTGATCGATCTTCCCGTAGCTTGAGCCGCTCATGTTGAGCGCATTATAGCCGCCGTTGTTCTCCGGCAGTTTCTGTTTGATAATGTCCGCCTGGATGGTCACGCCGAGATGGTTCGCCTGACCGGTGAGGTCCGCGGAGACGTGGAAATCCTTCTCCTTCGTCTTGAAGGCATTGTTGCGGGTATAGCACCACAGGATCGTGCCCATGCCGAGTTCGTGCGCCTGCTGGAACATCTGGCTCACTTCCCAGATCTGGCGGCGGGATTCCGGGGCGCCGAAGTATACAGTGGCACCGACGGCAACGCAGCCCATGTCCCATGCCTGCTTGATGCTGGCGAAGAGGGTCTCATCGTACGTGTTGGGGTACGACATGAACTCGTTGTGATTGAATTTGAGGATGAACGGGATCTTGTGCGCGTATTTGCGCGCCACGGAGCCGAGCACACCGAGCGTGGAGGCAACGCCGTTGCATCCCCCTTCGATGGCAAGTTTCACGATATTCTCGCCGTCGAAATACATCGGGTTCTTCGCGAAGGAAGCACCGCCGCTGTGTTCGATCCCCTGGTCCACCGGAAGGATGGAGACATATCCGGTGTTGGCAAGCCGGCCGGCGCCGTACAGCTGCTGCAGGCTTTTCAGTACGGGGGTCGGGCGGTCGGACTGGATGAAGATATCATCGACGAACGACGGGGACGGAACGTGGATGGATTCTTTCGGGATGGTGGTGCAGGTATGATCGAGCAGATGTTTCGCATCCGCTCCCAAGAGTTCAACGATATTCACTGACATAGATGCTGCTCCTTATTTCGCGATCAGTTTCTTGTACGCTTCCACATCCAGCAGATTCTTCACCTGGTCCGGATCCGACAGCGTCACTTTGATCATCCAACCGCGTTCGTATGGTTCTTTGTTGACGAGTTCAGGCGAATCCTGAATCTCCTTGTTGATGTCTTTCACGGTGCCGGTCACCGGGGAGTAGAGATCGGAGACCGCTTTCACCGCTTCGACCGTGCCGAAGGTCTGGCCGGCTTCGACCCCTTTGCCGACGGAAGGAAGTTCGACGAAAACGATGTCGCCGAGCTCACCCTGCGCATATTCGGTGATGCCGATCGTGCCGACGTTACCGTCGATACGGACCCATTCATGGTCTTTGGTGTATTTCAGTTGTTCGGGAAAGTTCATAGTGTGCCTTCTTCAGTAAGGACCCTCCGGCCGCAGCCGGGCGGTGTCCGGATGATGGATCAATCCTTGAATTGGAATGTCTCGATGAATTTCGTATCGAAGATGCCGCTGCGGAACTTCTCGCTCTTCATCACCTTCTTATGGAACGGCACCGTGGTGCTGATCCCTTCGATGATGGTCTCGTCCAGCGCCATGGAGATCTTATCGATCGCTTCTTCGCGCGTTTTGGCGTGCACGATCAGCTTGCCGATCATGGAATCGTAGAACGGCGGGATATGATAATCCGCATACACATGCGAGTCGATCCGCACGCCGTTGCCGCCCGGGAAATGGAGACTGGTGATCTTGCCGGGGGATGGACGGAAGTCGAAGTTCGGGTCCTCGGCGTTCAGCCGGCATTCGATGGCATGGCCGCTCAGTTTGACGCTCTTCATGCTGAGCTTCTTGCCGTTGGCGATGTTGATCTGCTCCTTCACCAGGTCCACACCGGTCACCATCTCTGTGACGCAGTGTTCCACCTGGATGCGGGTGTTCATCTCCATGAAATAGAAGTTGCCGTGCTTGTCCAGCAGGAACTCGATGGTGCCGGCGCCGAGGTATTTGACGCTCTTCGCGCCGCGGACAGCTGCAGCGCCCATCTTCTCGCGCAGCGCTTCATCCACTGCCGGCGAGGGGGATTCCTCGATGAGTTTCTGGTGGCGGCGCTGCACGGAGCAGTCCCGCTCGCCCAGATGGATCACGTTGCCGAACTTGTCGCCGAGCAGCTGGATCTCGATGTGCCGCGGCTCTTCCAGATACTTCTCAATATAGCAGCCGCCGTTCCCGAAGGCGGATTCCGCTTCGGCGCTGGCAGTGCTGAACGATTTCTCCACCTCATCCATATCACGGACGATGCGCATGCCGCGTCCGCCGCCGCCGGCGGTCGCTTTGATGATGACCGGCAGTCCGATCTCTTTCGCAAGCCGTTTCGCTTCGGCCGCATCCTTGATGATACCGTCGCTTCCCGGAACGACCGGGACATTCGCTTTGCGCATGGTATCCTTCGCGAACGCCTTGTCCCCCATGGCGTTGATCATCTCCGGTGTCGGTCCGATGAAGGTGATGCCGGAGGAGATGCAGATCTCGGCGAACGCGGCATTCTCTGCCAGGAAACCGTAGCCGGGATGGATGGCATCGGCGCCGGTGACTTCCGCGGCGGCCATGATGCGGGGGATCTTCAGGTAGCTTTCTTTGCTGGGGGGAGGACCGATGCAGATGGCCTCGTCGGCAAAGCGGACATGGAGAGAATATTTGTCCGCCTCGGAATACACAGCGACGGTCTTGATCCCCATCTCTTTACAGGCGCGGATGATGCGCAGGGCGATCTCGCCGCGGTTGGCTATGAGTACTTTTTTGATCACTCCGTTACTCCAGAAATAACGATCCACGAAGGGGACCGATACCGGCAGCGCCGGTACAGCGGACACCTGCGCGGATAGACAGTTTACGGTTCGACCAAGAAGAGGACCTGGCCGTATTCGACCGGTTTCCCGTTCTCGACATTGATCTTGATGATGGTCCCGGTGACATCGCTTTCGATCTCGTTCATCAGCTTCATCGCTTCCACGATACAGAGCGTTCCGCCTTGTTTCACTTTGGAGCCGACCTCAACATACGGAGCGGCGTCCGGTGACGGTGAACGATAGAAGGTGCCGACGATGGGGGATTTCACTTCGTGGTATTTCTTGGTCTCGGCGGCGGGGGCTTTTGCAGCTGGCGCCTGAGCGGCCGGTGCGGCAGCGGGTGCCGGAGCAGCGGGCATTGCCATCTGATAGGCAGGTGCAGACATCACATTCTGCGGTGCCGATTTGGTGATCCTGATCTTGTTCCCCTTCTCCTCCAGCTCGATCTCATTCACGCCGCTCTTTTCAACCATCTCCAGCAGCTGCTTGACATATTTTAAATCCATGGAAACTCCGAGAATTTTGGATGAATGTTGAGAATGTTACTGTTTCACTCGCTCCAAGTACTGTCCCGTCCGCACATCCACTTTGATCACATCCCCTTCGCTGATGAAGAGCGGCACGTTGACTGTCGCACCGGATTCCATCACCGCCGGTTTCGTTGCTCCGGTGGCGGTATCCCCTTTCACTCCGGGGACGGTCTCGACCACTTTCAGATTGACGTTGAACGGAAGTTCCGCGCCGACCGGCTGGCTGCCGTCGAACATGATCTCGACGATCTCCCCTTCTTTCAGGTAATTGGCACCGTCGCCCAGCAGGGTCTCTTCCACCGGGATCTGTTCGAATGTCTCCTGGTCCATGAAATTATAGCTCTGACCGTCGTGATACAGATAGGAGAACTTCTTCCGCTCAACGCGGACGAGCTCGATCTCTTCTCCGGAACGGAAGCGGTTCTCCACCACGCGGCCATGGCGCATATTGCGCATCTTGACCTGGTAGAATGCCCGGAGATTTCCGGGAGTGCGGTGCTGGTGCTCTTCAACAATATGCAATTCGCCGTTAAACCGAATGAATATGCCGTTCTTCAGATCTGCAGTAGTGGCCATAACTCAGGGAAAATCCTTTACTTTGAGGGAAAATTGATTGATTTTATTACAAAAGTGGAACAAATATAGAAAGATTGGGCTACATAATCAAGGAAAGAGATTGACCGTGAACCGAAAGAACCCGCTGATGCCGATGAAACCGCTGATCCTCACCATTCTTGCCGCTGCATTGATCCTGACCGGATGCGTCTCCGAGCCCAAACGCTCCTATTCAAGAGAATTCCTGAAAACGTATGTGGATCTGACCATGCTGTACGAACGGATGAAGATGGAGCAGAAGGTTCCGGACTCCGCCTATCAGGTGACCGTGAAGGAGTTCTTCACTGCCCGCGGTTTGGACCAGAACGAGTACAAAAAGCAGGTGGAAGTGCTTTCCAATGATGCGCAGGTGTGGAAGCTGTTCATCCATGACGTCACCAAAGAGATCGACAGTCTCAAACTTTTGGAATACAATAAGATCCCCGAATAACAGAACGGCGGCTCTTCTCTGTCCGAAAAGAGCCGCCGTTGAACCATTCCGTTACCGAATCCCCCGGCTTCACTCACACAACCTGACCCATCACGACCGGCTGTTCCTTCTGTTTCTTCAGAAGCGTAACGACCGCGTCCGCATGCTTTTTATCGACGATCACGATCAGACCGATGCCGAGATTGAAGGTGCGGGTCATATCGTACTCCGGCACCTGACCGACGGACTGGATCAGGTCGTAGAGGAACGGACGCTGCCAGGCGAACCAGTCGATCTTCAGTTTGAGTCCTTTGGGGATGATGCGCATGGTGTTGCCGATGATCCCGCCGCCGGTGATATGCGACATTCCCTTCACCAATCCTTTGGCGGTGAGGGATTTGATCGGCTTCAGATAGGAGCGGTGAACGGCCAGAAGGGCATCCCCGAGCGTTCCGTCCAACTCAGCGAATCGTTTCTTCAGGGAATACTTCGGGAGCAAAACATGTCTCGCCAGGGAATAACCGTTCGTGTGGAGCCCGGTGGAAGGAAGTCCGATCAGCACATCCCCTTTTTTGATCCCTTTGCCGTTGACGATCTTTGCTTTGTCCACCACGCCGACGATGGTCCCGGCGATGTCGAACTCCCCTTTTGGATAGAATCCGGGCATTTCCGCCGTTTCCCCTCCGATGATTGAGCAGCCGTTCTGCTTGCAGGCCGTTGCAAAACCGCCGATGACATCCGCGGCGATGGACGGCGCCAGCTTTCCGGTAGCGAAATAGTCCATAAAATAGAGCGGCTCAGCTCCGCAGACGGCGATGTCATTCACACAGTGGTTCACCAGGTCCTGCCCGACCGTATCGTACCGCTTCATGCCGAAGGCGACCTTCAGCTTCGTTCCGACACCGTCCACACTGGAGACGAGGACCGGCCGTTTCATCTTCGGGAATGATGCTTCGTAGAATGCTCCGAACATGCCGATATCGGTCAGGACGTTCTTGGTAAAGGTGGAACGGACGGAGCGTTTGATGCGGTGCACGACCGCTTCACCGGCATCGATATCCACTCCCGCCTTTTTGTAGGTTGAAGCCACGGCAAACACCTTTCTGATTGGACGAGGTCACCGGCCGCTCCGCAACGCGGGATCAGCCGTACAAAATTATTCTCGGTTACAAAATTACTCAAAAATGACAGACTTTCATAGTTATTTCAATTCTCCTGCAGTTTTTTTATATTCTCTCTATGAAAACTATCCGCTTACTTCCGATCGACCGTGAATTCCGCATCAATACTATCTTCTGTATCGGTAAGAACTATGCCGACCATGCAAAGGAAATGGGGGGCGATGTCCCGACGGAACCGGTCATCTTTTTAAAACCGAATTCCGCCGTGATCGCCAACGGTGATCCGATCGTCATCCCTCCGATGTCGTCCAACGTGCATCACGAAGTGGAACTGACGGTGCTGATCGGCACCGGCGGGAAGAACATCCCGCTTGCCACAGCGATGCGTCATGTGGCCGGCTACGGCGTCGGATTGGATATGACCATGCGGGACCGCCAGAGTGAAGCAAAGAAGGCGGGGAATCCCTGGGCGGTGTCGAAAGGATTCGATACCTCCGCTCCCCTCTCTCCGTTCATCGCGGCATCGTCCGTTGCGGACCCGCACGATCTGGAGATCACACTCAGGGTGAACGGAACCGTCCGCCAGCATTCATCCACGCAGCATATGATCTTCCATGTTGATGTACTCATTGCGTACCTCTCCACCATCTTCACATTGAGTGAAGGGGATATCATCTACACCGGCACTCCGGAAGGGGTTGCACAGGTCGTACCGGGCGATGTGCTCGAAGCGGTCATTCCCGGCGTCGGTTCCATCCGCCATACCGTTCAATGAGTCCGGCGCAGGCGGTCAAAATCGCGGCGAAGACCTTCCGCGCCAATCAGATCCTGCAGATGTCGCTCGCGATCTTCGTGGTCATCAACATCACCGCCGGTGTTGTTTACTTCTTTGAGCATCACAACAATTCCGAGATGTTCACGAATTACGGTGACGCACTCTGGTGGTCCGTTGTGACGGTGGCGACCGTCGGATACGGGGACATCGTACCGCGCACTGATATGGGACGCATCTTCGCCACGCTCACCATCCTGAGCGGCGTGGTGCTCATCTCCCTCTTCACCGCTACCATTTCATCGGTCTTCGTTGCACGGAAGATCAAGGAGAGCCAAGGCTTGCAAGATATCGACTTCACCCAGCACACACTCATCTGCGGATGGAATCCTCAGGTCGAGGATGTCCTTCGTATCTTCGACCGTCAGTCCGACCGGCAGATGCAGATCGTTTTGGTAAACGAGGCCGCGCCCGAGCGGATCGAGGATGTGATCAACGCGTACCAGAACATCGAGATCAAGTTCGTCCGCGGCGATTTCTCCCGCGAGGCGGTGCTGAACCGCGCCAACGCGAAGAACGCCGTGAATGCGCTCGTCGTGCCGGACGCGGCCACGGTCGGCGCGGACGAGAAGACGCTCCTCTCCGTGCTGACGATGAAATCGATCAATCCAAAGCTCAAGGTATGCGCACATATCCTGAACCGCGAGAACCGTCCGCATCTCAAACGGGCGAACGCGGACGAAGTGATCGTGAGTGACCAGCATACGGCATTCTTCCTGGCGAACAACGTCCTGGCGCCCGGCGCCGCGCAGGTGGCGAGCGAGATGCTCGATTTCGACCGCGGCAGCGACATCCACCGCGTTCCGGTGCCGGAGCATTTCGTGGGACGGACGTTCGGCGAATTGTTCCTGGACTTCAAACAGAAGAAAAACTGGACCGTGCTCGGTCTGGTGAACGAAGAAGAGACGGTCAATCTGAGCGACATCCTCTCGCACGATACATCGGCGATCGATGCGTTCATAGAGCGGAAGTTCCGTGAGGCAGGCATCAATGTCTCCGAAAAGTCGGGCACACGGATCAATGTGAATCCTCCGTTCGAGTACGTGCTGCAGGCGAAGGATATCGCCGTCATCCTCGGGGTGACCTCATGAAGACCCTGGATATCGACTTCCTGAAACGGATCCCCCTCTTCACCGGACTCAGCTCGGAGAAGATGGAGAAGGTCCTCGCTATCATGACCGTGCGGAGCATCGCCGAAGGGGCGTTCATCATCCGCGAGAACGAGATCGGTCACGAGATGTACATCTTGCTGGACGGTGAAGTGGAGGTCTCCAGGATGCTGCTGCTGAAAGCGGCCGGTGCCGGCATGGACCAGCGGGACAAGATGCTGAACAAACTGACGGCGAACGACCATGCATTCTTCGGCGAGATGGGATTGTTCCACGAGAACAGCGAGCGGACCGCGAGCGTCATTGCGAAGACCCGCTGCTCCGTAGCGGTACTGGAACAGAAGAGTTTCTATCAGCTGACCGAAAGCGACAAGGAGATCGGCTACTACATCCTGAAGAATATCGTCCGGATCGTCAGCGAACGGCTGGACAAGACCACGAAAGACGTGCTGAAACTGACCACCGCGCTCAGCCTGGCGCTGGAGCGCTGATCCATCAACCGAATCATCCATATCACTGCGAACAACCTGAATGCCTGAACTAGCAAAACAATACAATCCCCAAGAGGTCGAGGACAAGATCTATCAATGGTGGGAATCGAGCGGATTCTTCCATGCTGCTCTCAATCCGGACAAGACGCCGCACACCATCGTCATTCCCCCGCCGAACATCACCGGCATCCTGCATATGGGACATATCCTGAACAATACACTGCAGGATGTGTTCACCCGATGGAAACGGATGCAGGGATTCGAAGCGTGCTGGATCCCCGGAACGGACCATGCCGGTATCGCCACGCAGAATGTGGTGGAGAAAGCGCTGCGTAAAGAAGGGACCTCGCTGCGGGAACTGGGACGCGATAAGTTCATCGAACGGGTGTGGGAATGGCGCACGCAGTACGGCGGAACCATCAACACGCAGCTGCGCAAGCTCGGCGTGTCGTGCGACTGGGAGCGGGAACGGTTCACGATGGACGAGGGACTCTCCAACGCGGTGAAGGAAGTGTTCGTCCAGCTCTATGACAAAGGACTTATCTACAAAGGAAAGTACATCGTCAACTGGTGTCCGCGAGAACAGACGGCGCTGAGCGACGATGAAGTGAATGCCGTGGAGAGTGCCGGACATCTGTGGCATATCAAATATCCGATCGAGAATTCCACCGAGTTCATTGTTGTCGCGACGACCCGTCCCGAAACGATGCTCGGCGATACCGCTGTGGCAGTGAATCCGAAGGATGAGCGCTACAAGGACCTCGTCGGCAAGAACTGTATCGTGCCGATCGCGAACCGCGTGATCCCGATCGTCGCGGACGATTTTGTCGATCCCACTTTCGGCACCGGCGCCGTGAAAGTGACACCCGCGCACGACCCGAACGATTATCAGACCGGTATCCGGCTCAATCTGCCGCAGATCATCGTCATGGACACGTCGGCGAAGATGAACAACAACGTCCCGGCCCGCTATCAGGGATTGGACCGGTATGAATGCCGCCGTGAGCTGCTGCGGGATCTGGAGAAGCAGCAGTTCCTGGTGAAGACCGATGACCATACGCACAATGTCGGTCACTGCTACCGCTGCGACACCGTCATCGAACCGTACCTGTCCGACCAGTGGTTCGTCAAAATGAAACCGCTCGCCGAACCGGCGCTGCAGGCGGTGAAGGACGGGAAGATCAAGTTCTATCCCGACCGCTTCACCAAAACGTACGAACATTGGATGACCAACATCCGCGACTGGTGCATCTCGCGTCAGCTCTGGTGGGGACACCGCATTCCGGCGTATTATCTTCCCGACGGCAGCGTCATTGTTGCCCGCAACGCACAGGAAGCAGCGGAACGTCTGAAAGCGAAAGGATCGCACTATACAGCAGCGGACCTCCGTCAGGACGACGATGTGCTCGACACCTGGTTCAGCAGCTGGCTCTGGCCCTTCTCCGTCCACAACTGGCCGGAAGAATCCGACGACCTGAAGTACTTCTATCCGACAGATGTGCTCGTCACCGCGCCGGATATCATCTTCTTCTGGGTCGCGCGCATGGTGATGGCCGGTATCGAGTTCAAGGGCGAAGTGCCGTTCCGTCATGTCTATTTCACCAGTCTCATCCGCGATTCCAGCGGACGGAAGATGAGCAAATCGCTCGGCAACTCCCCCGATCCGATCGATGTGATCACTACATACGGTGCAGATGCACTCCGCTTCACGGTGCTCTTCATCGCGCCGGTCGGACAGGACGTGCTGTACGATAACGACAAATGCGAGATCGGCCGGAACTTTGCGAACAAGATCTGGAACGCCGGACGCTTCCTGATGATGCACAGAGATCAATTGACAATTGACAATGGACAATTACCTGTTACATCAGGGAAAACGTCCGATGATCTGTCGGATAAGTGGATCATCTCCCGGTTCAGTTCCACCGTGAAGGATGTCACCGTCGCCATGGACAACTTCCGGGTGAACGATGCGGTGAAGCTGCTGTATGAATTCCTCTGGAAGGATTTCTGCGACTGGTATGTGGAATTCGTGAAGAACCGCATCCAGGAGACATCGGATGTGCATTTGAAACGCTCCATCATCAACCGCGCGCTGAAGATCTATGAAGAAACGCTGAAGCTCCTCCACCCCTTCATGCCGTATGTGACCGAAGAGATCTTCCGTCATCTTGCGGAACGCGGCGAGAGTGAGACCATCATGCGGACGATGATGCCGCAGGTGAGCGACACGGAACAGCAGATCGACACTGCCGTTGAGAAGCAGATGGAGTTCCTGCAGAACGTGATCACCGCCGTGCGCCAGATCCGCAGCGAGATGAACATTCCGATGTCCAAAACGATCGACTTCGTTGCCAGCTGCAACGAGTTCGAGAAGCAAACCATCCTGGAACAGAACCGCAACGCGCTGCAGAAACTGCTCCGTCTGGAACAGATGACCTTCGGCATCGCTCTCCCCAAACCGGGCTACGCGGCCAGTTCTGTGGTGAACGGTCAGGAGATCTTCATCCCGCTGAAAGGACTCATCGACACCGGCGTGGAGCGGGACCGTCTGCAGAAGGAGATCGACCGTCT
>JAVBYA010000047.1 GCA_030824295.1 Bacteroidota bacterium | reverse complement strand
ACATACGACAGATTATTAGATATCAGACTAAGAGATAAAGGGCAAAAAGCCCCGAATTCGGAAGAACTTCGGGGCTTTTCAACAACGGCTTCAAAGTAGAAAAAAAATGGAGGGGAAACAAGGAGGGATTCAGCCGCCCTCCCTCACCAGCGGTGTTCATTGCAGAGGGCGTGTGCGATGGAATGTTGGGTGAATCTCTGTAGAGTAGATGACAGTCCCCACGGCAGAATTGGTGCTCCCTTGCTCCAAAGGATATGATTTGTTTCCGATGAACAACAGGGTCAGTACTGTGTCGCTTTCTGTCGGGACAAGGATCGCCCGCCCCACCTTGGTTTGTTCGGGTATCCCGAGACCTGCGAGAGTGACGATACCTTTTTGAGTGCGGAACGACCCGCCGCCGCCCCCTTCACTCACGGAACGTGCAGCAAATTGACGCGTCGCGAATGCGATGGACGCGCATTGACGCACAACTGTTTGCACATACCGTGAATGCTCCATATCCTGACGGAAGATAGAGATTACTTTCGTTGACCCATAGAAGGTCCCTGCTATGAGCGTCGGAACAAGGATCGCCACCGTTCCCACAACAATGAGCGGTCCTGTGTACAGAAGGGTGCGTTTGGAAGCGGTCGTAGATGTCCGTTGCTGCCGCTCCCGAAGAGAGAAATACGTCACCGGCACGAGAACGAAATAGGCGCAGAGTAATAGGAAGATCGCCACAATAGTGCCCGACTCTGCGGAGGGTAACGGTGTACCGCTAAACTCGGCAATGCCTTGACGAACGGTCAGTCCTGCAGCGGAGATCGGAGGAATGATGTTGATGGAGATCTGCCTGATGTCGGCGGGATGAATCGGAAGAAGGCGAAGCCGATAGAGCAAGACAGTACCGAGAACCACAATCAGAACGAGGGAGATCCGAATCCCCATACCGATATATGACGGCGTTGATGACCGGTCAATTGAGCCGCTCATATGTCACTCCTTTCCGCGTTAAAGAAGCTGCATATTCCAATTTCCCGGAATGCCCTGACACATTCTTGAATCCCGGGGTGATTCCGATCGCAACAGTATCCACGCATCGATAGTGCACCGCCGTATCACCGGTGAACGTGACGACGGTGACCGCATCGACCGTTGGTATATAATCCGGTGCGGCCGGATACCGATTGAAGGAACCATCGTTCAATGCAGCACCATAACGGTGAAGGAATATCTCTTTCAAGGAGCGGTGTAGTCCTCCCGTTTGAGCATGGAACTCAGCAAATACAGGCAGCATCGATTCACGGATCTTGTCTTCCACGATGATCTCCGAACCGATATGCGCACGCGTCTCCCGAAGATTGGTCCTCTGGAACACCGACATCTCCTTCTGGAGGTTGATCTGCAGCAGCATTCCTCCCATCAACAGCAATGCGGTCACGATCACCATGGTCCGTTCCACTGTCGTACGAACGACGGAGCGGTGACGGATCAGGAACAATGACAGGAAGATACTTCCGGACACCGTCCCTCCCATCAATGCTGGCCAGAGATCGTAAGGGTCCATCAGCAATACGAACGGGATCCCGATCATCGAAATTCCCGTGATCATCCAAAGCAGTGGTTTCATCGTACCTCCGTGGATCCAGAGGTGAATGGGGCCTGCGATACCGTGCTGTGATACTGCTGCATTCCCCCTTCCGCCTGGACCGTTCCTATAATATAGATGAAGACGGTCATGACCAGCACGGCACCGACCGAAACCAGTGCAGAGCGTAGTGATCCCGTCGGCCGAACCTGCAGACCGGCACCCAGAATACCGAACTTCTGATCCATTGCCTCCGGCACGGGAGTGTCCGTCAGGCGTTGCATTGCACGGCTGACACGCTGCGTTCGTTGGAAGAATGTTCTGCACTCTTCACATTCGGAAAGATGGCGGAACACCGTCGATTGTTCCTCTGCATCAAGTGCATCATCGATCAGCAGACTGATCTGTTCGTGTATCGTCTGATGGTTCATAGTCCTCCTGAATCAAGATATGGTGTCAGCATGGTGTTCATCGCACTTCGAGCTTTGAAGATCCTGGATTTCACAGCGCTGAGGGATGCTCCGGTGATCGCTGCGATCTCATCATAGCTCATTCCTTCTTTCTCCCGGAGAAGGAATGCCTCCCGGTTGACCGGCTGTAATCGTGACACGGCATCCTCAATGATGGCGGAGATCTGCCGGTCCTCCGTCACACGCAGCGGTGTCAACGGTCCGCTCACCTCCTCCGCTTCCTCCAACGGCTCCATCAACACGGTCCTTCTCCTTCTCATGACCATCAGGATCTCGTTCCTTGCCGTGGAAAAAAGCCAGGAGCGCAACGTTATGCCATGCTCCACCGTATGGATCTTGGAGAGCATCTTCAGGAACGACTCCTGAGCGGCATCCTGAGCCGAAGCCGGGTCGCCGGTCATGCGAAGACAGAAGGCATAGACCGGCTGTTTATGGCGTTCATAAAGCATAGCGCCGGCGGACATGATCCCGTTCTTCAGTTGCAGCACCAGTTCCGCATCCGTTGTCTGCTGTTGTTCCAATTTCCCGCCTTTGATGATTGTAATAGGAAGATGCAGAACTCCGGTGAAAGTTGCCAAAAATGCTTCTTTGTTTTTCGCACGCATTCTCTCTATATTTCTCAGACATTTTCCACATCCTATAACGGCATGAACGACATCATCCTCCGCACCACCAATCTCGGCAAACATTATAAGAACCGCTGGGCAGCACAGGACATCAACCTGGAAGTACACCGCGGGGATGTCTTCGGCTTCCTCGGTCCCAACGGCGCCGGCAAAAGCACCTCGATCCGCATGATCCTCTCCCTGATCAAACCGACCACCGGTTCCGTGCAGCTGTTCGGTCACGATCTGGCGGCGGAACGGGAGAAGGCACTGATGAACGTTGCCGGCATCGTTGAGAAACCCGATTTCTATCTGTATCTGTCCGCATTCCGGAACATGCAGATCGCCGGGTCACTGACGCTCGGCAGGACCCCGGCCACGGCAAAGGTGATTGAGACGCTCCAGGTGGTGGGACTCGCCGAACGGGCACAGGACAAAGTGAAGACCTTCTCCCACGGTATGAAACAGCGTCTCG
>JAVBYA010000363.1 GCA_030824295.1 Bacteroidota bacterium | reverse complement strand
GGGTGGATAGGGATGCTGATGTATGTCTGCTGACTGCAAAGATATCCAAACCTCACGTGAAAGCAAATGAAAAACAGAGAAAATTGTCTTTGATTATTATGCGATAAACACTACTTTTGCACACAATATTATGGCATTTCTATGACCGAAAAACCGGTTCCCCCGCAAACAGCGGATGTGTTGCAGGATGAAGTTCGGCGGCTCCGGAGAGCCGTGGAAGAGCTGTCCATTCTGAATGACATTGCACGCGCTATCTCTGCGTCACTCAACGCCGAAGAGATCATGCAGACGCTCATCCGGAAATCCATCCGTGCGGTGAACGCTGAACAGGGTGTCATTACCTTGGTGGAAGAGGAACAGAAGTCGATGAAGACGCTCATCCGGACCATGGTGAGCTCATCCGGCGCTCCGGCATTCCACATGCACCAGGCACTCATCGGCTGGATGCATCTCAACAAGAAACCGCTCACGGTCGAAGACCCGAAGAACGACAACCGGTTCCGCGGCGTTCAGTGGGATGCGAATATCAAGACGCTGCTCTGCGTTCCGCTCATCGTGAAATCCGAACTGCGCGGTGTGCTGACCGTGTATAACAAGAAGGATAGTTCACCGTTCACAACAGAGGACCAGCGGCTGCTCGCCATCATTGCGGCACAGTCCGCACAGGTGGTGGAGAACGCACGGCTCATCGAAGAAGAGAAGCTCTTCATCAAGATGCAGCAGGAGGTCGGACTCGCTGCGAAGATCCAGCACGACCTGCTCCCCGCCAACAATCCCGGACTGAACGGATACGATATCTATGCACGCACGATCGCTGCACAGTCCATCGGCGGTGATTATTTCGATTTCATCCCGATGAGCGACGGACGCATGGCGCTCTGCCTCGGTGATGTCTCCGGAAAAGGACTTCCCGCATCACTCCTGATGGCGAACCTGCAGGCAACGCTCAGAGGACAGACCCTCGTCTCCCAGCAGCCTTCAGAATGTCTGCTCCGCTCCAATAAACTCCTTTACGAAAGCACCAGTCCCGAGAAGTTCGCCACGCTCTTCTACGGCATCATCGATATCAAACATCACAGCATCCATTACTCCAATGCCGGTCACGATTGGCCGTTCCTGATCAGGGACGGGAACGAAGTGCAGCGGCTGAAAGTGGGCGGACTGATGATCGGACTCCTCCCGCAGGCGGTCTATCAGGATGAGGAAGTACCGGTCAACCCCGGCGATATTCTGGTCGTACAATCAGACGGTATAAGCGAAGCGATGAACGCCAACCACGAACAGTTCGGCGAAGAACGGCTGCAGCAGTTGTTGCTGGACAATCGCGGGAAGACGGCTGAAGAGATCATCGATATCGTCGTCAAAGAAGTGCGGAAACATGCCGGCGCACATCCGCAGTCCGATGATATCACCATCATGGTCATTAAACGGGTCGTGTAGTTCGATCCATCACGTGCAACACAGGACGGAAGGGGGTGTCGATGTTCATCCGTATGGTCTCAATGGGGGTCCACGCCGACCACTCGGACGTGTTCGCGAAGGCGTACGACGACAACGTCATCGCTGCTCTCCGTCATCAGCCGGGGTGCAGTTTCGCCTCGCTCTTGCAGAACATCCGTGACACCAAGGACTGCATCTCTCTGACGATCTGGGAATCCAAGGAAGAGACCGATCAGTATGAGAAAAGCGGGGTCTTTAAGAAGCTCGTGGAATCGCTCCGAACCTTCTATGAGGAGTCGGATGAATTCGAACTGAAGCTCACCGACGATCTTTCCATCGAATACACTCCTATCCAGAAGGACCCCACGCTCAAGCAGTTCGATGACAGCGATACGCAGAAGGAATACATCAAGAAATTCAATGTCACTCCGTATGCCGTCAAGATCATCACGCTGACGGTGCAGAACGACAAGCTCCAGGAGTTCCAGGATATCTTCGACTCGAAAGTGATCCCCAGGTTCAAGGAACAAAAGGGATTCATCCACATCATCCTGCTCCGCAAGAACAACGAATTCAACATCATTTCCTTCTGGGATGAGACCATCGATCTGGATGACTCTCCCGGCGGCCAGAATCTCAGTACACTCACCAGAAGCATCTTCAACCTCCTCCCCGCATCCGTACAATGGCAAGTTTCCCATAAGGCCTCACGCTCCAGTTTTGCAACGACCGAAGAGATCTCCGCTTCGGTCTATCGCTGCCTGACGGGAGAATGGTTCTCAAAGTAGTTTTTCAAGTATCAGATCCAATATGGGGGTAAGGAATGATCGGAAAAACAATACTGCAGTACGAGATCGTCGAGCAGTTGGGTGAAGGGGGAATGGGGGTCGTCTATAAGGCGAAGGATACCAAACTTGATCGATTCGTCGCACTAAAATTCCTTACGAAGAACATCGGTTCGTCCGATGCTGACCGTCAGCGGTTCATGCAGGAAGCGAAATCTGCCGCAACACTCAATCATCCGAATATCTGTACCGTGTACGATGTCTCCGAATTCGAAGGGCAACTCTTCATCGCCATGGAGTTCATCGACGGCGAAACGCTCAGGGACAGAAGCGCTAATATCTCCGTCAAGCAGTCCATCGAGATCGGTATTCAGGTTGCCGAAGCCCTCGCCGCTGCGCATGAGAAAGGGATCATTCACCGTGACATCAAGCCCGAAAATGTGATGCTGCGGAAGGACGGACTGGTCCAGATCATGGATTTCGGACTGGCAAAGCAGCAGGGTGCTTCCCGTCTCACCCGCGAAGGGAACACCGTCGGCACCATGGGATATATGAGTCCCGAACAGGTGCAAGGCTTCAACGTCGATCACCGCTCCGATATCTTCTCGTTCGGGGTTCTGCTGTATGAACTTCTTTCCGGTCAATCCCCGTTCAAAGGGATGCACGAGACAGCGATCATCTATGAGATCGTCAATGTCGATCCGGAACCCATCTCTATATTAAAGCCCGAACTTCCGCAGGACCTCGACGCGATCTTGCTCGAATGTCTTGCGAAGGATGCCGACGAACGGTACCAGTCCGCCAAAGAGATCGTAAAGGACCTCCGAAAACTGAAACGTGAATCCAGCCGTCAGACAGCAAGTCGGATCCTGGCAGTGCGGAAAAGCCAGATCACCTC
>JAVBYA010000102.1 GCA_030824295.1 Bacteroidota bacterium | reverse complement strand
TGGCCGATGGTGAGCGGTTCCGTTCTTATGGTCCGGTACGGAATTGCAGAACAGGCGCTGCGGATCTTCGTCCCGTGGAATGCGGACCTGCTCGTCTCGACCGTCACCATGGTCTATCCGGTCATCCAGGGGAATTTCATCCTGCCGTTCATTGTCATCACCGCAACGGTAGCGGCATTCGCACTTCGGCATCGGCACCCTGCACTCTTCATCGCAGCATCGATCATCCTTGCCGGATCACTGCCGCTCATCTCCGGTGTTGACAGGGGAGAGTGGCTCTTCTCTGACGACGGCTCCTATCTTCCGGCGTTAGGATGGATCATCGCTTCGGTCGCAGCAGCGGAGCTGGTCGTACGCCGATGGGTAACCGTACGCACCGTCCGCTTCGCTGTATGGGTCGCTGCTGTAACAGTCATCATTCCGCTCACGGCTCTCACCGCGTTCCGTACGACCTATTGGGAGAGCGGGCAGAAGTTCTGGGAACACGCCCTGCAGGAACAGCCTTCCAATCTCTTTGCGCTGATCAAGAAAGGGATGTATCACTATTTCCGCTATGAGATAGAGCCTTCACTGAAGGCATTGGACCGTGCCGTAGAACTTGCGCCGAATGATTATGAAGTATGGTACAGCCGCGGCGTGGTGAATCTCGGCGCTATGAACCTTCCACAGGCCACGAGTGATTATACAACAGCACTTCGGCTGGATACCACCTCGAGCAATGCATACTTTGGACTCGGTTCCATCCACGCATTGTATTCCCGGCATGACAGTGCGGTGATCGCGTTCTCTCACGCGATCCGCTTCTCGTCGAATTTCTTCGAAGCGTATTCCGAACGTGCTGTTGCCTACGGCGCACTTCGAAGATATTCCGAAGCCATGGCGGACTTCCGGGCGGCAATAACCATTGCACCGAAATACGGCAAAGCGTTTGGGGACAGGGGAGTCTTGTGGCTGCAGATCGGCAATGCACAGGAAGCCGCAGCCGATTTCGGCCGACAGGCGGCCATAGAACCGCGGAATATCGCTGCGATCATGAATTCGGCAATGGCATCGGTCTTGATAGAAGACACAACTTCCGCCGAATTGCAGTTTTCTAAAGCAATGGCGATTGACTCTCTTCGAACGAATCTTTACCTTATGGCCGCTGGGAAGAGCATTCTACGTACCCCAGACGAAAAAGCTCTCGGGGAGCATGTTTTTCGGCGAAGTAAGTTCGGTAAATTTTGACCCAGTAAAATAGACCTGTTGTCGGAAATTATTACCGACGGGGTCGAAAAAAGGGTCAAAAAATCAAAAAAAACACCGCTCAGAGTTTGGCACGAATAGTGAAATACGTATAGCAACATTGATCCACTACTCAATACACTACACCCCCTAACCACTAATCAAAGGAGTCACATATGGGCCAGCAACAGTTGCTTTTGATCATCCTCGGTGTCATCATCGTGGGTATCGCAGTCGCAGTCGGTATCACCATGTTCCAGGACAATGCTCTCAGCGCAAGCCGTGATGCAATGACCGCAGATCTGGTGAACCTTGCTTCCAAAGCTCAGCAGTACTATCGTAAACCCGCGTCCCTCGGCGGCGGCGGAAACTCGTTCGCCGGTATCACTGCCGTAACGGTTCTTGTCGGCGCAGCAGTTGCCACCAATGACAACGCAACCTACAGCGTTGATGGAACCCCGTCTGCAACATCCATCGTGTTCGTTGGAACCGGTGCTACCGAAGGTGCTGGCGGAGTTCTGCCGGTGCATATGGTCACGGTCGCTCCTTCCACCTACACCGTTTCGCAGGTCGAGTAATAGGATCCAATAATACAGCGGGCAGGACAAACCTGCCCGCTGTCTTTTATCCGCGCTCATTACTGACACATAAATCATGGGACAGCAGCAGCTCCTCCTTATCATTCTCGGCGTCATCATCGTAGGCGTGGCGATCGCGGTCGGCATCACCCTCTTCAGGGATAGTGCTGCCAGCACGAACCGGGATGCAATGGCCAATGATCTGATGCATTTGGCTGCCAAGGCACGGCATTATTACAAACGTCCTGCAACCATGGGCGGAGGCGGTCACAGCTTCTCAAATCTTGGAAACAGCGGCGGACTGTATCTTTTGGTATCCTCCCGTTTTGCTACCAACGATAACGCAGAGTATTCGATCCAATCCGGCACCACGAAAACACTCATTACGTTTGTTGGGACAGGGAAAGCACCGTTGGACGACGGTTCGTTCCCGATCCTCGAATGTATCGTAACACCAAGTTCCCAGACGATCAACACGTTGAATTGAAGATTGGTCGGTCCGGTTCCCAAGAGCAGATGTTGACCACGGTTAGCATCTGCTCTTCGTGTTTTTTCCCTCACAATGAGGGATTCTTTCTGTTGATTTTCGTCACCTTCGATTGTATCTTACTATAGTTTACGAAAGGACCGTATCTCAATGCCTGAGTTTCGAATTGATGGTGTTTCACTGGGCGGCAAGCCGGTGCAAGGTGTCATCAATGCCGATACGATGAAGATCGCCAAGGAGCGGGCAGAGCAAATGGCCCGTGACCGGAAGTTCAAGATCTCCGGCATCCATCCCCGCGCTACCTTCCTCTATCGCGTTAAGAAGGGGACCGATGCGCCGCTGGATGGAGAGCAGAAGGCATTCACCAAGCAAGAGGTCATCGACGCACTGACCAAGATGGGATACACGGTCGTGTACGTCCGTAAACAGCTGTTCGGCGGCGGCGGCAAGAAGGTCCCGGACATCGAAGTCGTTTCGTTCGTCCGCGTCAGCGCCGATCTTATCCGTCAGAAACTCCCGTTCAATGATATGATGTCGATGCTCATCAACGACATCCAGAACAAAGCCCTCCGTGAAGCCATCCGAGACATCAATCAGGATCTGAAGCAGGGTAAGGACAGTGAGAAGGCATTCCAGAAACACGAGAAGGAACTCGGTAAATTCGCTGCACACATGCTCGGCCTCGCTTCGAAGAGCGGCAACATGGGTGAGATCTTTGAGAGTACGGCGAAATTCCTGGAACGCAACGCACAATTCAAGAAGGATCTCAAGAGCGCTCTGATCATGCCGGTGGTCACGCTGGTGATCCTGTTCGGTGCGGTCGGATACTACGTTGCCTATATCTTCCCGGAGACCGCC
>JAVBYA010000414.1 GCA_030824295.1 Bacteroidota bacterium | reverse complement strand
GTAACACTGCGGAACGGATTGCAACAGTATGCCGCTCAACACCGGAGCATCGTCCTCACCGCTCCGCCGCTCTCGCCGGAACGCGCCGCACAATTGCCCCGCACGATGTTCGCAGAGAATGTCGCCCTTGCACTGTGCGTTGCCGAACAGGCAGGGATAGAGCCGCAGCGCGCTTATGACGCGATACTCGCGATGGCGGAGCGGTCACCCGAGGGACCCGTGACAATGACAGTGAATGACCGGTCGGTCCGGTTCCTGAATGGATTCGCCGTGAACGACGTTCCGTCAGCCGTCCGCTTCCTGCAGCGTTGGGAGAGCGGCACAGGCCGGCAGGACCGGATCATCATCCTCAACACGCGGCATGACCGTCCGCTCCGCACGAAGGAATTCCTCCGATGGTGCGTGTCGCTCACGGATGTGCATCATTTCTTCATCACCGGTTCGCATGCCGCATACGCCTGCCGTTCCCTGAAAAGCATGGGAATGCCGGCCGGTCGGTTCAGTCACGTGCAGAGCAGTGATGTGGTGGAGAGACTCCGATCACTTGTCCGTGCAGAAACGGATATCATCGGTTTTGGAAATATTGCCGGTGATGGATTCACGATGATCGAACAGTTCAACAGGAAGGCAGCACAGCCGCATGGTGATTGAAACGCTCTTCATCGGATTGGTCATCGGGTTCATCTTCTATGAGGTCACCGGTATCTCTGCCGGCGGCGTCATCGCACCGGGATATCTGGCCCTCTATATCCACCAGCCGCACAAGATCGCGGTGACGCTGCTGGCGGCGCTGGCGGTGTGGGGAGCATTGGAATTCTGTTCGCGCACTCTCATCGTGTACGGGCGGCGTAAACTGCTTCTGGCGCTGCTCTTCAGCTTCACACTGAAACTCATCATCGAACAATGGATACAGCCGCTGCCGATGCTGCCGCTGGACATCCAGACCATCGGATACATCATTCCCGGTCTCATCGCCAATGAGATCACCCGTCAGCGTGTCATCCCGACTCTTGCTTCTATCATCATTGTGACCGCGATCGTCTTCTTTACTGTAACACTCCTGCAGCCGGTCCTGCATTAAATGCTGCACAACAGGACCATACCGCTCATCCTGCTTTCCGTTTCGGCCCTGATCCTGGTCGCACTCTCGCAGTCATATTTTGCAGAGATGACGCCTGTCAGAAATGCCGGCAGGATGCGGGCCGCAGCGGAACTCTCTGCCGAGTGGATGGGGATCATCCATTCGGAGAAGGAGAGGAGGGGACTCATTCCTTCCCATGCCCGGTACTTCCCGTCTGAAGCATTGCTCGGCGAGGAACTCACGCCATTGACGACCACTCTCGGTTCGCTGGATGCGAAGCAGGTCTCCGTCAATCCGCAATTCGCTGCCGTCATGGTACGGTGGATCACTGAACTGGGACTCGATTCCACTGATGTCGTCATGGTAGCATCCTCCGGTTCGTTCCCCGGACTGGCGGTCTCGACACTCGCTGCACTTCAGGTCTTGAACCAGCGGGTCGTCCTTCTGACATCGGCCGGTGCATCATCGTTCGGAGCGAACCAGCCGGAGATGACCCTTTTGGATATGGAGCATCTCTTGCAGCTATATGGCGGACTCCGGTTCATGCCGGAATTGGTCACCTACGGCTGCGATAATGATAACGGAGAGGGTTTCTATGAAGGCGGGAAGGAGGCGGTCGATTCTTCCGCACGGCGTAACGCTTTGACCATCCGGGTTCCCGCGTCGCTTACGGAGGCTGTCCACGAACGAATAGCGTTAGCTCGGCATCACCGGATACGGTTGCTGATCAATATCGGAGGGAATCATGCGATGCTGGGGAATTGTCCGCATGCCTCATTGCTCCCTGGTGGATTGAATCGCACTGTTCCATCCTGTCAACACGTGGAAAGGGGGGCGATCGAACGTATCGCGGAGTCCGGAGTGCCTGTCATCCATCTTCTGAATATCAAAGAACTCGGGATGCAATTCGGGATCACAGACTCTCATTCATCGAATGAACGCCTCTATATTGGAGAATCTCCTCGACCAATTCTTTCATTTTTATCACTTTTATTCCTTTCCGGCGGGGTCCTCCTTCTGTTCCGCAAACCGCGATTTTCGGACAGGGAATCCCAAAGTTGATCTGTTATTGACCTGATCTAGACCGCAGTCCCTCCCTTCGAATAATCCGCTTGACAAGAAGTATATTTTTCCCTACGTTGTGCAAACGATTGCATTGATTGATAACATTATAATTGTCAATATGTGAAACGATGATACAAACGTTTGCATCCTGACTCATCCGACCACCACGGAAGACCATATGTCATCAACACTGAAAGACATCGCGAACAAGACCGGAGTGTCCGTTTCTACTGTCTCTCGCGTCCTTCACGACAATTCTAAGAAGTACAAGATCAGTGATGAGACGCAGGAGCGGGTGAAGAAAGCTGCGAAGGAACTCGGGTATCGGATCAACACCTTAGCGCGGGGATTACGGCTGCAGAAGACCTACGAGATCGGTCTGATCGTTCCTGACATCGCGAATCCGTTCTTCTCAGCGATGATCAAGAGTCTCGCCGGTGAGCTGCGCAAGGGGGGATACAACTTCATCGTCTACGATACGGATGAGGATATCTCCATCGAGAAGAGTGCGGTGAAGAGTCTCATGGAGAAGCGGGTGGACGGGATGATCATCGCTTCGGTCGGTCAGGAATTCTCGCACATCCAGAAGCTCCGGGATGCGAATGTGCCGATCGTGATGATCGACCGCTGCTTCGATTCGCTGGACATCGATTCCGTGAGCGTGGACAATGTGAAGGGCTCACTCTTCGCCGTGAACCATCTCATCAAAGAAGGGCACACCCGCATCGCGTTCATCCAGGGACTCCCCGGAACGTACGCCAACGAGACGAGACTGCAGGGATACAAGCAGGCACTGAACGATGCCGGGATCGCGATCGATGAACACCTGATCGTCGGGGACGACTTCCGTTCTCTGAACGGATATCTGGAGACGAAACATCTGCTGAAGAACCCCGTCCCGCCGACCGCCATCTTCACCGCCGGAGATCTGATCGCCCTCGGCGCACTCGAAGCATGCCGTGAGCACGGCATCCGCATTCCGGCCGACCTTTCACTGGTGACATTCGAT
>JAVBYA010000370.1 GCA_030824295.1 Bacteroidota bacterium | reverse complement strand
ATCGATTCCACCGCTTCCATGGTCGGAGTGAAGAATGTGTGGGACCCGAAACAGAACATCAACGGCGGCACCAAGTATCTGCGTCAGCTGCTGGACCAGTTCGACGGGAATGTGAAGCTGGCGGTGGCATCCTACAATGCCGGACCGGCGCGCGTGGAGAGACATAAAGGCGTGCCGCCGATCCCCGAGACACAGAAATATGTGAAGAAAGTACTGCAATACGTCGATCACTTCACCGGAGACAAGGAATAACGTATGGAACAACAGCAGACCGTCGACGCGCTCACCGTCGTCCTGAAAAAGGAGACCGCAGCCGCTGTGAACATGGAATCAGTGCTCACCCGCAAACGGACCGCCTTTATCCGCTGGCACACCGGCGATCTTGCTGCCGTCGTTGCGGATGAGGAAGGGATCATCAACACGCTCAATACGCTGGAGAAGGAACGCCTGGCGCTCGTCCGCACCCTCTCCCGCCGGTACGGCAAGATGCTCAGCATGAAAGAGGTGCTCGCGTACTACCCGTCCGATGATCTGTACGAAGCGTACGATGATCTCCGGACCGTCTCGTCCCGCGTCGTCCGCTGGAACAATCAGAACCGTGATCTTGTGCAGAGTTCCCTCACGTTCGTCCGGCGCACACTCGGCACCATCACCGGGAATTTCCGTTACAAACTGTTGGATCAGAAAGTATAGAGGCGCACTGTGGCAGGACTCGGCAGCATATTGGAACTCGGGAAACGGTCGTTAAGCACGAACCAGTACGGCATCAATGTGACCAGTCATAACATCTCCAATGCCAGTACTCCCGGATATACCCGTCAGCGGCTCAATGTCGTCCCGGCAGAACCGGAGCAGACCACGTTCGGCTATCTCGGCAAAGGGGTCTCCATCCAGTCCGTGCAGCGCATCCGCGAATCGTACATCGACCAGCAGATGTACACGGTCAATCAGAACATGGGCCGTGCATCACAGCGGGAGAATGTCCTCCGTCTCACCGAATCGTTCCTGCAGGAACCGTCCGAATCCGGATTGAATGCGATGGTCTCCAAGTTCTTCTCCGCGTTCCAGGACCTGGCTGTCCATCCGGAAGAGAATGCCAACCGCAATTCCGTCCTGCAGCGCGCCAATCTCCTTGCCGGAACCTTCCGACGCATCAATGACAGCATCGGCACTTTGCAGACGGACGTGCTGAAGGAGGCCGAAGCAAAGGTCGAGAAGGTGAACGATCTCATCGGGACCATCGCCGATCTGGATACGACCATCATGATCGCCAGTGCCACCGGTTCCACACCGAACGATGTCATGGATCAGCGGGACTATCAGCTGACCGAACTTTCCAAGCTGGTCGATATCCGCGTCGTGAACGAACAGAACGGTTCGGTCTCCGTTTCGCTCGGCGGGACGATGGTCCTCTCCGGCGGCAACAAACTTGCTCTCTCCACCACGATGAACGGGGACCAGCTGGAGATCTACGCCGCCGGTGCTTCCCAGCAGATGAAGATCAGCGGCGGCGAACTGAACGCACTCCAGACACTCAATAATACGACCTTCAAGAACTATCTGTCGCAGCTGGACGAACTGGCATCGACCATCATCTCCAGCGTCAATGCCGTTCACAGCACCGGCTACGGTATCGGTTCACCTCCGCCGACCGGGGTCAATTTCTTCGCCGGTACGGATGCCGGTTCCATCGGTCTGGATCCGGCCGTTGCCTCCAATGTGAACAACATCGCCGCTTCGCTCACCGGGGATCCGGGCGACAATGAGATCGCCATCCAGATCGCGAACCTGCAGAATGCACCGCTGATGAGCGGGAATTCCAATACCTTGGTGCAGTTCTATAGTGCATTCGTCAGCAACATCGGTTCCGAGATCCAGTCCGTCGGGACCGAAGCGGAATCCGCCCGTCTGGTGCAGGAGCAGCTCACCACGCAGCAGAATTCCGTCTCCGGTGTATCGCTGGACGAGGAGATGACCAAATTGATCCAATACCAGCACGGATTCGATGCCGCGGCACGCGTCATCACCACCGTGAACGATATGTTCCAGACCATCATCCACATGTAGGCCTATGAGAATCACTGAAGGTACGATCGCCGGGAATTATCTGTACGCTGTCGGACGCTCACGCGAACGCATCGTACAGCTGCAGACGCAGCTGGCCAGCGGGAAGAAGATCCTCAAAGCGTCGGACGATCCGCAGGTCGCCGGCTCCGTCATGCGCCTCACCGAGTCGCTCAAACAGCGCGAACAGTATTACAATAATGCCGTGGAAGGCCAGGGGGTCTCCGATACCACAGCGATGACCCTCGGTCAGTTCGCTGATGTGCTCATCTCCGTGAAGGACCTCATGGTCCGCGCTTCGAGCACTGCGTATGTGGCGGACATGAACACGTTCGGCGAACGGGCGGACCAGTACCTCTCCGAGCTGGTGGACATCGCCAACACCACCTTCAGCGGCAAGTACATCTTCGGCGGCACACAGACCACCAAGCAGCCGTACACACTCAGTGCGGACCGATCGGCGGTCGCGGCCAATCCGGACGGCATCGACGGGGACATCCGCTATCCGCTCGGCGAAGGGATCTCGCAGCAGGCCAACATCAGCGGGGATGAAGGATTGATGGGAACGGCGATCTTCGAACTTGTCATCCAGATCCGGGACAGTCTCAAGACCGGCAATTTCAAGGCAACGCAATACCTGCCGCAGTTCGAGGACGCCATGGAGCATGTGCTGAACAAATCCAGTTATGCCGCCTCCTTCGCCGAACACTTCCAGGCGGTGGCGGACAATCTCAATGAACAGGAACTGCAGTTGAAACAATACATGTCCGTCATCCAGGATACGGATGTGGCGGAAGCCACGATGAAGCTCAAGCATGAAGAGGTGATGCTCGATGCCGCCCTCAACACCGGCGGACGCATCATCCCGAAATCGCTGTTGGATTTTCTCCGGTAAAGCACGATCACCGCTACTTAATATCAGCGATAACGAATGAGTTATTGATTGCAGTGTTTGGGTTCATGGTTGAGTTTTGTTTGATAGAGGAACAAGCCCTTGGACTCCTTCTTTTGAGATTTCAGTGCGATGGCCGCGAAATTTAGGAGGATTGAGCGAATGGGAAAGCGATGAATGACGGGACTTTTGATGGCGCG
>JAVBYA010000060.1 GCA_030824295.1 Bacteroidota bacterium | reverse complement strand
CTGAAAGTGATCGATGGTGTCATTCCGTTCAGTGCTGACCTCCGTGCCAGTGCCGGGCCAGGACAGAGTGTGCCGTATTCCATGTTCCTGAAACCGAAGACCTATTATTATGTGGCGGTGGTCCAGCAATTCGGTATCGATCCATTCTCGCATTGGAAAGTTGTCGGTGTCTACACGTCATCCCCGACCGACACCATCCCGAAGGTCCTCAACGTTGCCGATGGTACATTCGTCCCGAATATCAACATATCGGTCGATTTCTACCGATTACCGCCACAACCGTTCAGGGTGCCATGAAGCGGATCCTATTCTATATCTTCGCTTCTTTGACGCTGACTGCCGTCCTTTGCGCTCAGCAGTCATCGATCGTTCGAGGCATCGTCACCGCTGCTGAGGATGGTTCACCGATCGCCGGTGCGTCCGTTGTCGTGACCCGAACGATGATAGGAACGGCGACAGATGCGGAGGGCCGATTTGAGATCCGAGGAGTTCCGGCGGACAGGCGTTCCGTTACGGTGACTGCGCTTGGTTTCCATTCTCTGACCGTCCAGATCACCGAACCGGATACGCAGGACCTTTCGATATCCCTTCAGCCTTCCATGATCCAGACACAGATGGTCGTTGTGACGGCAACAAAGAGGGAACAATCATTGGAAGAGGTTCCGGTGAGCATGAACATCATCGGCGCGGCGGAGATAGAACAGCGCAATACCACGGCGCTGGATGACGCGCTGCGGTATGTGCCGGGAGTGAATTTCCAGGAAACGCAGGTGAACATCCGGGCCTCGAGCGGTTACAGCCGCGGCGTGGGGAGCCGGGTGATGCTGCTGATCGACGGTGTGCCGATGCTGACGGGAGATACCGGTGAGATCACGTTCGAAGCGATACCGGTGTATCAGGTGGAGAGGGTGGAAGTGGTGAAAGGGGCAGGATCGGCATTGTACGGTTCCGGTGCTCTGGGGGGCGTCATCAACGTTTTGACCAAACCGATCGCCAACCGGCCGGAAGTATGGTGGAGGATGTACGGCGGAGCATATGATGAGCCTGCCTATGATCAATGGAAATGGAGTGATGGAACCCGGTGGCTGAACGGACAGGCTGCCGGATATTCATCAACGTTCGGCGATATCGGCATCGCAGCATCGGTGCAGAGGATCTCCGACGATGGTTTCCGGGAACAGGATTGGCTGCGCAGGTACAACGCCTATGTAAAGCTGCGATATCAGCTCTCTCCGTATCAGACCATGACCGTTACATCGAATCTCTTCCAGCAATACCGGGGGGATTTCCTCTGGTGGAAGGATCTGAAGAACGCGTTGCGGCCGGCTGCGTCACAGCGGGACATTCGGGTCACCTCGCTCCGCTTCAACAACTCGGCGGCGTATACGCATCTCGTCACGGATGATTTTTCCTATCAGGTGAAGGCGGCTCACTTCCGCGGCAATTGGTACCGGGACAGTCTTGCCGGAAAACGGTTGGATGAATCCATTTCCGATGCAGTGGTCACCGATCTTCAGGGGAATCTTTCCATTGCGGAACTCGGCATGTTGACCGCCGGTATCACCGGCACATTCGATCGGGTCCGGGCGAACATCTTCGGTGATCATTCTGCGAGCGGTGGAGCTGCCTACCTCCAGCAGGAATTTCAGGCGGCGGAGGGTTTGTCCGCCGTTGCCGGACTGCGGTTCGACCATCATCAAGTAGCGGGACTTTCATCCAACGCACAGCTTACACCGAAATTCGGGATACGGTACACTCCGTCCGAAGGGCACACGATCCGATTCTCGGCAGGAAGAGGATTCCGCGCACCGTCGATCGGCGAGCTCTACACATCGACGCGGAACACCGGCAGCGCAGCGATCATCATACCCAGTATCGGTCTGCAGCCGGAAGAGAGTGAAACGTACGAGATCAGCGGAAGCACCATGATGACCAGTTCCGTTCGCTTTGAAGCGGCGCTGTTCCATTCCGACTACCGCGGTCTGATCGAACCGCAGGTGAAGAGCGATACCGCACTGAAAGCGGTCACATTGAACTTCCGGAACATCACAGAAGCGCGCATCCAGGGATTCGAGATGAGCCTCTATACGGATATGCTCGATCGGTCCCTGACCGTGAACGGACATTACAACTATAACTGGGGTGTGGATGCAGTGACCGGGGCTTTCCTCCGCTTCCGTCCCCGGCATGTGGCAAGCATCAACCTGCTGTTCTCTGCGGACGTATTCACCGCGGGGGCGGATTACCGGTACGTGAGCCGCATCGAAGCGATCGATGAAACGCTGGTGGAACTTGCCCCCATCACGAACGGCAGCCAGCGTGTCGCCAACCATATCGTGGACCTCCGCTGCGGATACGGATTGGTCGGATACGGTCTTCCCGTCCGTGCAACATTGAACATCAACAACATCCTCGGCTATAATTATAATGAACTGATCGGCAATATGTCCCCGCCTCGGCATATCGTTCTCTCGTTCGAAGGGCTCATTCAGTGAACATCCTCCAGGTCCTCTCTCAATTCGAAGTTACCGGTGCTGAGACATTCGCCGCCGCACTGGCGGACACACAGGTCGCGCAGGGACATACCGTCCACATCATCTCGGATAATTTCTACACACCGACACACGCAACGGTCATCGCGCATCCCATCGGGAAACGGGATATCGCTCAGCGGAAGAAGAACGTGGAATTCCTCCGTCAGTTCATCCGGGACAAGAAGATCGATGTGGTGCACGCCCACTCGCGTGCAGCCAGTTGGGTCTGTTACTTCGCCACGCGCGGAGGGAGTGTGCCGCTCGTCTCGTCCATTCACGGACGTCAGCATCTCCATTTCTCATCGAAACTCTTCTCGGTGTACGGCGAGAAGCGGGTGGCGGTCTGCCGGTCCATCTATGATCATTTGAACCGGGACCTGAAGTATCCCCTTGATACCCTTGCGCTGGTCCACAACGGCATCGATATGACCAAATGGGAGTTCCGTCCCCATCGTCCTCCGCAGCGGCAGAAGAAGATCGTTGCGTTCGTCGGACGGCTCTCCGGATTCAAAGGGGATACGCTGCTGGTGATCATCGACAAGGTCTTCCCGAAAGTGCGTGAAGTGTATCCGGATGTGGAGTTCCATATCATCGGCGGAATGAACGAGAAGAGCAAGATCATC
>JAVBYA010000015.1 GCA_030824295.1 Bacteroidota bacterium | reverse complement strand
GATAGCCCTATGATGTTACGAATCCTCATTATTCTGTTTCTTTTCGGCAGGTCCATGTATGCGCAGGATGGCGTTCCATCACGCTGGTCGGCATCGTATGAGATCCTTGAGATGAGCGTCAATAATTTTCGCTACTTTGCGGGTGATGTTGCCTACACGCTCAGCGAACATCAGCAGCTGCGGTTTGTTGTGATGGAAGTGGCGCTCTCGGAGAGGCATTTGGCGGATGATGTCTGGTCGAAGATCGCCGAGGGTCCCAATTTGACGGGATATATGCGCGGATATGAGATCACACTCGATCATTTTGTGACACAGCGGTTCTATGTGATGCTCAATGCCGCGTTCATCCATTTGGATTTTGAACACATGGTGACCAAACAGCAGTATAGGAACGATACGTTCTCTCTCGGCACAGGATTCGGATATAAATGGAACCTCCCGATCCTCAACGAAAGGATCTTCATCAATCCCAGCATTCCCATCCGCTATTTCTTCAACCCGGTCGAAGAGACGATCATGGGAACATCAAAGATCAATGCGATCGCTTTGGCGCCCAGCGTCTGGCTTTTTATCGGGTATGAGTTTTAATTTTTTCAAAAATCGAGACTTTTGAAATATTTAATGCCTAGAACCTTGTGTCGCACTGAGCGAAGCCGAAGTGCGATATTTTGAGAAATGTCATGGTTCGACTCCGCTCACCATGACATAATTTCAAATATTTCAGAAGTCTCTAATCGAAAGAAATTGTTTATGACTACCATTTTGAATAGAGTTATTGCTGCCGTTGCTTGTGCGGTCCTTTGCTCCCCCGTTTTCCTGACGGCGCAGACTTCGCCGGCACCGGAATGCAGGGAGGTCTCCGAATCCATCCGCAGCATTATGAAAGCACATGTGTTCGATCCCTCCGTTCTTTCCTCTCCGGCCTATCAGACCATCGACCGTGAGATCGTTGAACTCTCGCTTCAATGCCGGGATCTTGCGTCATTTGTCGAGGAATTTAATACGCGCTGGAAGAACGGTCCGTACTCGCATGTGCGACTGGACCGCGCAAGGATGAGTGCGGAACAGACAGCACGCTATCTGGACACCATGAGCGTTCCGCGTCCCGGAGCCGTTTTAACCTGGAACAATGATATTCCTGTTCTTACGGTGTATACCATGATGGGACGGAATACCATCACGCAGATCACTGATGCGTATACTGCCGTTCAGGCAAAGAACGCCAAAGCGTTGATCATCGATCTGCGCAAGAATGAAGGAGGTGCTTTTGCCGTACGGCCTCTTGTCGGTCATCTGTTGTCTTCGAACCTGGAAACCGGCGTGTTTCTGTCGCGGCCCTGGTTCAACGACCATTCCGGCATTCCGGATTCGAACATCATCCGTACGCTTCCTGCGTGGGACGGCTGGTCCATACGCACATTCTGGAATGATGTGCAGTCCAACGGCATTTTAAGGATCGTCTTCACACCAATGGCACCGCAGTATACAGGGCAGGTATTCGTTCTGACGAGCAAGCGGACAGCAAGCGCCGCAGAACTTGCTGTTGATGCATTGAAGATGACCGGCAGGGTAACAGTGATCGGTGAACGAACAGCGGGAAAGATGCTGTCGCAGAAGATGTACGATATCCCGCACGGACTGCAATTATCACTGCCGGTCGCCGATTATGTTGCGAAGCATTCGGGACGGATCGAAGGTCGCGGCGTTACTCCGTCGGTCATCGTGCCGTCCGACTCGGCAATGGCGAAAGCATTGGAATTAATCAAGAAGGGATCTGAGAAACAGTAGAAAGGGGTACCGCGTAGATTTTCGGTAATAAGGATTTTTCGTCGTTCGGACTCATCAAATCTGGAGGTGTGATGAATACATTAAAAACACTGATAACAATTGCGCTTGTGACTACTGCTTTCTCACAGAACAAGCACCAATCTGTCATACTCGAAAGATTCATTTCTGCACATAATACTGCTACGCGTGAAGCGTTTATTCAATTTATTCATGATACGTATGATCATGAACTTCTTACGAGGATCGATGTTGAGGACCATACTAAATTTTACATGATGATAGCAGAGGATTTTGGTGTTTTGAAGACCACTGTATATGAGGTGATCAACGAAGAGCCTCTCAGATGTGTTGTTCACCTTATTAAAAAGAATGAGAACACATTGAACAGATCCATAGACCCTGCCGAAATACTCGTTGTAGAGATGGATCTCAACGGACAAGATCCAAAATATTTAAAGAAAGGCCTTGGTTTAGGATCGCTGTTTTGTGAAATAAAGAAAAACAAATGATGTTTTTACAACGCCATAGACGAAAATTGGTATCTCGGCCTAAGGATCTTTCTATCCCAGTTGAAATGCGAAGAAACAGATCGTCAATATCGGCGGGAATCGCTGCCTATTGCTCAGTGTATCAGACTCTTGAGTATTTTCATATTCTCCACATCCTCGTGCAGGTCATCGCTCTTGGGCGTTTCGAGGATCTTCGGGATGTGAGCGAACCGTTCGTCGTTCATCAGCAGACGGAATCCGGTGAGTCCGATCGCCCCTTTACCGATATGCTCGTGACGGTCCACGCGAGAGCCGAGTCCTTTCTTTGAATCGTTCACATGGAATGCCACAAGACGGTCCAGTCCCACGATCTCATCGAACAGGATGAACGTCTCCTCGTATCCTTTCTCGGTGGCGATGTCGTATCCTGCAGCGAAGATGTGACAGGTATCGATGCAGACCGCCATCCGCTCCGGATGTTCCACGCCGTCGATGATGGCGCGGAGATGTTCGAACCGGTGTCCAATGTTGGTGCCCTGCCCCGCCGTTGCCTCCAGCACACTCTTCACCGCGAATCCTTTCGTTGCTTCATGTGCGATGTTCAGACTCTCGCAGATCCCTTTGATCCCCTCCTCCTCCCCTTGTCCCAGATGGGACCCGGGATGAAAATTCAGCAGCGGTATGCCGAGTGCTTCGCACCGCTCCAGCTCATCGATGAACGCCGCCCTGCTCTTCTTCAGGATGTCCGGATTCGTCCCGCAGAGATTGATCAGGTATGAATCATGCGACACGACCGGCGCAATGCCGGCCGTCGCGATCTTGGTTCGGTACTGGGTGATATCCTCTTCCGTGAACGGTTTGCCGTTCCACTGGTTGTTGTTCTTGGT
>JAVBYA010000395.1 GCA_030824295.1 Bacteroidota bacterium | reverse complement strand
TCCGGCGGTAGAGGAATTCTCGTGCCCGCAGGTAACAGTCGAACGCTTCGGCGTTCACGGTGGACCGTTTGGTAAGGATGATCTTCTCATTCGGCGAGAGTTTCACCATGAGTGCCTCCACCACCTGTTTGGAGACCTTCTCCTGGATGTCGAAGACATCCTCCATCTTCCCTTTGAACGATTCCGCCCAGAGCTGCCGTCCATTGTCCACATCGATGAACTGCACGGCAATGCGGAGATCGTCCTGGAACTTCCGGACGCTCCCTTCCAGCAGATAGCGTATCCCGAGTTCCTTGCCGATGGTCCTGATATCCTTCACCGTATTCTTGTACTGCAGAGAATTGGTGCGCGAGATGACATCGAAATCCTTCAGCTGAGACAGACTCACGATGAGTTCGTCCATCAAACCGTCGCCGAAATACTCATTCTCCTTGTCGCCGCCGATGGTGGAGAACGGCATCACGGCGATGGCGAGTTTCTTTGCCGTCTCCTGTTTCGATTCAAGATTGTTCTTCAACACCGTCAATGCATCGAGAAGTTCATCGGCGGATTGGAACCGTTTCTCCCGTTCCTTCTGCAGCATCTTCATCACGATGTTATCGATGGATTCCGGCAGTCGGCGGTCGAGTTCGCTCGGCATCGGCGGGTCCTGATTCACCACCAGATACATCAATCCTGCTTCATGTTCGGATTTGAACGGAAGATCGCCGGTGAGAAGTTCGAAGAACAGGATGCCTAGCGACCACAGATCGGAGCGGTTATCGGCATTGAGTCCCTGCGCCTGCTCCGGGGACATATAGGACAGTGTGCCGAGCGAAGAACCGGCACGGGTCAGCGAGCTTTGGCTGCGGAGTTTTGCGAGACCGAAGTCCATGATCTTCAATTGACCATTCTTCGTCAACATCACATTCTCCGCCTTGATATCGCGGTGAATGATGTTCTTTGCGTGGGCGAATGCGAGTCCCTGTGCGATCTTCTCGGTCCACTCGATCGCCTGTTTCACGGGAACACCGGAACCGGTGTTCAATGCGCCGATATAGTCCTTCAGCGTCTGTCCGTCGATGAACTCCAGGACGATGAACGTATCCTTCTCATTCTCGTCGATCTCAAAGATGGAGAGGATGTTGGGATGATTCAGCGCCGCCGTCGCTTTCGCTTCCTGGACGAACCGCGCTTTTGTCTCTGCAGTCACTGAGGAATTCGACGGAAGGAATTTGATGGCAACGAATCGATCGAGCTTTGTGTCCTGGGCCTTATAAACAATCCCCATTCCACCTTCACCAAGTTTTTCCAGGATCTTATAATGAGATATTGTATTTCCGATCATAGGATTTTAATCATTTATTGAATGATTCATTGAATCAATGAACCGATGGATCAATTCATTCATTTTTTATCAATTAAATTCCGCCAATTGAAGATGATCGATGCACTGCCGAGCGTGCGTGTATTCAATGTCCGGAACAGCAGGATCTTCTTGCCGTCCGTCGAAACGGACTGAGTCATTGCCTGGAATCCACCCTCTATTTTGAAAAGGACCCTGGCCGTTCCGACCGTGATCTGATCTCCGACAACAGTGACCGGAACCGAAATAAACTGCTGATCATTCACATTATAGATGATCTCTTTCCCGTTGCTGAGCCATTCCGGCTGCTCACCGCCGTTGGTCGAGACCTGCCATTTACTGGGGGAACCATCGGTCGGCCTGATGTAGATCTCGTATTTTCCCGTCTCATTGGATTGGTATGCGAACCATTTTCCGTCCGGTGAGAATGCACCTCTCCATTCACTGAATTCGGACGTGAGGAGCGGAATGAATTTTTGATCCGTCCGATCGAATATTCCGATATCCCATTTTTGAGCGCCCGGTGTATTGATGGAAAGGAGCATTTTTTTATTATCGTCTGATACATCGGTGACATATGACGGCGACGCTCCCTGATAGATCAGCCGTTCATCGCCGGTGCCATTGCTGTTCTTTTCATAGACACAGAATTTCCCGGTCTTATTCGAACTGAAATAGATCGTTGATCCGTCCGGAGACCATTGCGGAACGACCTCGACTCCTTTGTCAAATGTCAACCGCGTATCGCTGTTCCGTTCAATATCATGGATCCAAAGATCGACATTCTTCGACGATTCATCATAGATATCGGTAGCGATGAATTTCGCGTCACTGGAGAAGGTTGCTACAGTCGGTGTTGATCGGATCTTCATGACATGCTCCGTCATACCGAGATCAGAGAAGACAACGAGTTCATTATCAGATGTTGATGAACCAAGGAACACCAGCCGATCATTGCGGGAAAGAGAGAATGCACCTTTACTTCGCGGCTGTGCATAGAGGACATTCTCAAGGATCGGTACCGGATCCCCTTTCAGCGACAAGGAGCCCTCATCGAACTGCTGCGCCAGGATCGAAGTTTGTTTGTAATACAACAGCCACCCGTTATTATAGATCACATTGCTCGACGCATGAAAAACGATCGGTCCGTCACCACCGCTCAATGATCCTATACGGACATTCTCAACCTCCTGATCGAGTGTCGGTTTTGCAGTTTGTGCCGAGTAGAAGAAGTGATCGCCGTCCGGCAGGAAATAGGGCCATCGGTGGTTCGATTCCAATTCCGTCGTATCGAGCGACGTCAGCTGCTTTGCCGTTCCACCGGCGGAGGGCACCTGGTATATCGGTCCGTTACTCATCGGTGCAAAAATGATCACACCCTCCTTATTCCAAGCACCTCCCCGTCCGCTCGCCGCTTCGCAGATGGTGAATGTCGGTCCCCCTTTGGCGTCGATCTTCTTCAGCCGTCCGTCAGCAAAGAACGCGATCATCTTACTGTCGTGTGACCAGAACGGATAGATCGCATTTTCCGTACCGGTGAGCATCACCGAAACTGACGAATTGATCGGCCGCACCCAAAGGAAATCTTTCCCTACCGTATCCCTTCCGACATAAACGATCATCGAACCATCCGGAGAGATCTCGATATGTCCGCCGACGGTGGAGTTGAATGTCACTCCGTTCTGTGCACTGACCGATAATTGCAGCAGTTCAGGTACAGGCTTCAGATACAATTCATACACCGCTGCTGAACCGGCAAGCATTAATCCCAGCACTGCGGAAACGATCATCCACCAATTGAAACGGGGCGCTTTTGTCTGCGGCACCGTTTCAAATTC
>JAVBYA010000016.1 GCA_030824295.1 Bacteroidota bacterium | reverse complement strand
GTTTGTCCCAGACCACCAGCGGAAACTATGGCGCGCCGACCGTCTATCCGGATGATACGCGCGGGTATGCTGAGCGGAATTTCACCGGCGAGTTCCTCGCATCGTGGGACCGCACGCACAATTTCCGCGCGCTGGTCCAGTATTTCTGGAGGGAAGGGGAAGGGATCGAACTCTTTGGGATACGGCCGCTCTCCAATGCCGTTATCAGCGGAACCTACACGGCACAGTCCGGCACGCCGTACACGTACGTGACCGACTTCACGCTGATCGATGTGGTGAACAACCGGCGCTATCCGCTGGAGACCTCCGTGGACCTGAACTTCACGAAGAATTTCACCGTGGGCACCATGAAGCTCATTCTGGGTATCCGGGTGATGAACGTGTTCGACAACAAATGGCTCACCCCGCTCTCGACCACCGAGGACCGTCAGCAATGGGTGGAGAACGGCGTGACGATCGCGGATGACATTCCGGGAGTGACGCGCTGGAGCAACCTTGTTGCCCCGTATGCCGCGTTCCGTAATTTGCCGCGCCAGATGTTCCTGACGCTGGGAGTAGGATTCTGATGACGAACGGACGACATACTATGACGGCATTCTCCCGCTCCGCAGCACGCGCGGTGTTCCTGATGCTGTGCCTGTTCACAGCGGCAGAACAGGCGGCGGCGCAGATCGAGAATGCGTCATCGTTCGTTCTGAACCGCGGAAAACTGTGGCAGACGTACGGTTACGGGAAATCCGGTCCGTCGTTCAGCAACTGGACCACGCGCGGCGTGGGACTCGATTGGCCCGGATTCGACGCTACGCTCATCAATCAGAACATCGGCGGAGCGGCATCGTACCTTGCCACCGGCGGTATGTATGTCGGCGCCAAGTGGCACAGGGACAGCATCCTTTCAGTGGAGGACTGGTCCATGTATGCCGGTTCCATCGCCGAAGGGGGAGCATCCAAATACACGGTCACAACGAACAAGGAACTTTATCCGAACGGCAGCAATTATTGGCTGCAGTCCAATGGGAATGCCGGCGAACATGCGCTTCGGACGGTGTGGGAATATAATAGAACGTACTCTGATTCGTTTCAGATAAAACGGATGCTGCCGGTGCGCGTGACCAGAACAGTGCATCAGTGGAGCGGTTCCCGGACAGATGAGAATTACATCATCGTCGATTACGTCATCAAGAACATCTCTGCAGAGATCAAAGCGAACGTTTCCCCCGCGCGGTTCGTTGCCGATACGCTGCATGATTTCATCGCACTGCTCAACTACGGCATGCACGCCAACTCCCGTTCGTGGAACGTCCTGTTCCCGTCCCTCTCCGCCGGCGCGCGGAACACGTGGTTCAGTTACAATACCACCCGACGCCTGATCTTTGGACGCGCCACCGATTATTCAGAGACCATTGCACAGAAAGAGGATATGGGCTTTGCTCCGTCCATGGGTCCCATCGTGAACGGGAATCCTTCCGGCGAGTATCTTGCGCCCGCTTTCGTGGGATATCAATTACTGTATTCTTCCAGGGATAATTCCGGACAGACCTCGCGAGTGGCGCAGACCGGTTGGTCCGCTGGCAGCAACTCCATCGATCTGAGCGGACCGTTCAACAATATCGGTTCGCTGGAAGCGCAGTATGCGGCATTGAAGGATATCCGTCTCACTGCGAACTATATCTCCAGCACCTTCGATACGGTCTATATGAAGAAGTCCCGTATGTGGTCCCTCATGTCCGTCGGCCCGTACACGATCGCTCCCGGCGATTCCGTCCGCATCGTCGTGGCAGAGATGGTGGACGGTGTGGAGTATGACCGTGCCGTGCAGCCCTCGCTCTATTCCGCCAGTGTGATCACCGGGAACAGTCAGACGATCTTTTTGAACACTTCCAGCCGCGCGCAGTTCACGTTCAACAACAATTTTGCCCATCCCAATCCGCCGGCCGCTCCGCGCTTCACTGTCGATTTCAACCGCGCAAGCCGCTCGGTGGCGAACGTGCTCACCTGGAACCGCGATGCGGAGCTCATTCCGGACCCGTATACCGGGACGAATACGATGACGCACTATATCGTCTACCGTTCCAGTTATCTGCCGATCGGTCCCTGGACCGCCATCGATTCCATCGCGAAAGGGGACCCGGCATTCCTCAGCGGGAATACGTACACGTACATTGATTCATCGGTGGACATCGGTCAGGCATACTACTATGCACTCACAACGCTCAGCGCGCCGAAAGCAAGCTGGACCGGGAGTTTTCAGACAGTGACCAATGTGCCGGCGCTGGAGAGTTCCATCTACGCCAACAGGACCTCCCGTCCGTTCGTTGCCACCATTCCTCCCAAGAGCACCATCAACGATGTGCTGGTCGTCCCCAATCCGTTCGTTCTCGGTGCCGGACGTTCACAGCCAGGAATCACGGATGTGCTGCAGTTCGTCAACATCCCGAATCCCTGTACCATCCGCATCTATACGGTCCGGGGAGATCTGGTAAAGACCATCAACGTCAGCGAAGGGACCGGCGCGATCGTCTCCTGGGACCAGGTGACCGACTACGGTCAGTATGTGGAGAGCGGCGTGTACATCTATCATGTGGAATCACCGTTCGGCAAGAAGATCGGGAAATTTGCGATCGTCCGATAAGACAATGAAAAGAACCCTGACCATATCGTTCGAACGGACCATCCGGCGCACCGCACTGGCGATGCTGCTGATGCTGCATGCTGCTTCGGCGCAGGAGTTCAAGAACACCGCCACTGCCGGCTTCGTCTTCCTGGAATTGCCGGCGACGGCACGGGCGTCCGCTCTCGGCGAGGCGTCGCTCGCGCTTTCCGATGTGCAGTCCGCAGCGGTCTTCAGCAGTCCGGGCGCCTTGGGATTCGCGTCGCAGTCCCATTCCTTCAGTGCTTCCGCAGCTCCCTGGCTGGCGGACATCATGCATTATACGAGCAGCTATGCGGTAAAGACGGATGCGGGAGTGTTCGGCGTCGGCGTCACAGCGGTGGACTACGGTGATATACCGAGAACGGTCATCGCTTCCGGACAAAAAGTATTCGATGTGAACGGATCGTACACTGCCGGCGCCACATCGGTGGGATTGAGCTACGCACGGATGCTCACGCAGCAGTTCTCGTTCGGTGCCACGGTGAAATATGCCGAAGAGCGGATCGATTCCTACGCAGCATCCAACGTGCTGTTCGACGG
>JAVBYA010000329.1 GCA_030824295.1 Bacteroidota bacterium | reverse complement strand
TTCAGGACTAGTGCACGCCGTTCTTCCGGCGTGAGTTCCGTCGTCCGGCGGTATTCCGGCACGAATGTTTCGACCTCCGCTTTCCCTCCCGGCTGATGGAACGAATGCCAGATGAACTTCTCTTCCTCTTTGACGAACTCAGCGCTGCCGATGATACGGTCGATGAATGCCGGCGCCAGTGCGATCTTCCACCGTTCTTTGAAATATCCCAGCTGTGCTTCGATGTTCTCGGGATGCTCAAGGATCGGTCGTTTCAATGCTTCCAGCAGCGGCTGAGCATCAGGTCCGAACGGTTTTTCACCGCCAAAGAAACGTTCCAGTTCCGAGAGCAGCGGAATGTACCGCGTCTTCGCGATCAGCCAGGTATCATCGAACAGTTCTTTGATATTTCTGTTGACGGGATTGAGATTGCTGAGATACAGCATCATCAATTCTTCCAGAGCGATCTCCTTGTGGGCACGGCCGGAGGTGTGGGAATTGAAGTATGCCTCTTCGGTCTGCAGTCCCTTGTAGACCGCTTTCGGAGGAAACTCTTTGATGAACTGCAGCAGGGTCCGTTCGAGTGCTTCTTGTCCCAGCGTTCGCTCCAAATGACTGTACGCCCGCTGCATCACCCCCGGATTCTCTTGTTCATCATACAGCCGGACCAGGAAATGTCCGATCTCGTCCAGCAGTGCGACGGCATTCAGAAAACCGGCGCGGACCTCCTTCTGAGAGTTCCCAAGGACTCCGCGGGTGACGTTGATGGAGTAAGCAAGTTCACGCACAGCACGGTAATTCGGAAAGATCACATTCCCGGTCGATTCCATCAAGGTCTCTTCGACCCGATATTTGACACGGGAACTCTTGCTGATATGGAACTCAAAACAGGGAGAGGATGCGGAGGAATTCAAAGGGAATTTTTCGGAGGCAGAAAAGAACGACAGCGGCGGACACAGCATGGGGACCCCAAGTATTTACTACGAGTATAAAGAATTTATTTTCTTTGTTCAAATTCTTTCCTATATTTATTTAGTCCTTCAATGGGCCGTTAGCTCAGCTGGGAGAGCGCTACAATGGCATTGTAGAGGTCAGCGGTTCGATCCCGCTACGGTCCACCACTTCAAGCATTATCCTGCGCAAAAGGTCAGCGGTTCTGCCGACCACGTTCAGCACCCCATGTCGGCATTACTCCGAACGCGAACAATGCGGGGTGTAAGATCCCGCTACGGTCCACTATTTCATGTTCATTGTATACATATTGCAAGCCGTTCCAACGGCAGGTATTATGTAGGCCACACCGAAGATCTTCCTCACCGTGTTCATCTGCACAATCTTGGGTCGGTCCGATCCACTAAAAGCGGAATTCCATGGGAAGTTGTTTATACTGAAGAGTTTCTTACACGGTCTGAAGCAATGACACGTGAGTATGAGATCAAGTCGATGAAAAGTCGTGAGTACATTCAACGGTTGGTTGAAAAGCAAAAGGATACAATATCGTGAGGTCAGCGGTTCTGCCGACTTCTCATTTGATCCCAAGTCGGCATCCCGCCTTGGTTCCTACATTGGAGGCGGGAGATCCCGCTACGGTCCACCACTTCAAGCATTATCCTGCGCAAAAGGTCAGCGGTTCTGCCGACCACGTTCAGCACCCCAAGTCGGCATTACACCGAACGCGAACAATGCGGGGTGTAAGATTCCGTTATCCTGCTGCCGAAATGCCTCTGAATTCCACTCCGTGATCAACGCCTCACTCCATCCTTGTTCTGATCGGTCACCATACTGCCACATTATGACCGCATGTATAATCCCTGAATATACATTATCATGGATGCCACACACAGCATCCAAGAAATCGCTTTCCTTCACATCGATTATTGCGTACCATACCTCATCGTGATCGGTCACGGACCATCCTTCTTCGGAAGATGGCCGACGCATTGGTGCTGAAAGCCAAGCCTCCTTTTCTTTCACAATGCCGAACCTTCCTATGAAACTCTTTGTCTCGTTCTCTTTCTCCCTTCTCATTGCCGTTTCCACACTCCACGCAGCCGGTGACACTGTCTCCACGGAGATCATCGCACCCGGAGTGATCCATACACAGTACACATTGCCGGGTCCGTACACACTCGATGTGCTGGAGGTCGATGTGAAGAATCCACACATCACATTCGAGACATTTAAACCGGCTGGCGGACTCACAAAGACGACGGTGCAGGCAGCGGCGAATGACCGTGCCGGTCATCGAGTGATCGGTGCAGTGAATGCCGACTTCTTCAGTTTCGAGACCGGCTGGCCCATCAACAATCAGGTAGTGAACGGGAAGCCGGTGCTCGGTCAGTCCACCGTCAAATCACAGTTCGTCTTCACGAAGGACCGGAAAGCATACATCGACGGATTCGCGTTCGCCGGCAAGGTGATCGCCGCGAACAAGAACTCCGCCGCGATCCAAAAAGTGAATTACACCCGCGCAGCGGACCAGATGCAGCTCTACACATCATTCAAAGGCGGGTCCACCGGCACCGATGCCTCCGGCAGTGAAGCGGTCCTGAACCTGCTCTCCCCTGCGTGGGTCATGAACGATACGCTGCTCTTCACCGTAACGCAGACCGGTGCAGGGAACAGCGCCATTCCGTCGAACGGTGCCGTCCTCTCCGGTTCCGGTACCGCAGCGGCATTCATCAGCACCAACATCGCCGTAGGTGATACCATCAAATTGGTGATGAACTACACCCCACGTACTGCCGGTCAATCGGTGAAGAGCATCCTGCAGGTGATCGCCGGGAACGGCCGCATCATCAAAGGCGGTGTTCCCTATCCCACCATCGGCGACTATGACGGTTCAGGGCAGAGCTTCAACGATGCTCGGCATCCGCGCACGTTCGTCGGACAGAATGCGGACAGCAGCAAGGTGTACCTCTGCGCTGTGGACGGTCGGCAGGCATCGAGCATCGGGATGAATTTTGCGGAGATGGCGGCGTTCCTGCAGAAACTGGGGATCACGAATGCGTTCAATCTGGACGGCGGAGGATCGACGACGATGGTGGTCCGCGGCAACGTGGTGAACTCCCCCTCCGATCCGGGCGGCGAACGCTCCGTCGCCAATACGCTCCAGGTGATCAGCACGGCGCCGGTCGGTTCGCTCAATTTTCTTGACATGCGTGAGTCACGCGCCGAAGTATTCCAGGGACTCAGCAAACAGTTCCACGCGGACGGA
>JAVBYA010000192.1 GCA_030824295.1 Bacteroidota bacterium | reverse complement strand
AGTGTATGATCTCCTCGGAAAGGAAGTGGCGACACTGGTGCGGTCCGAACAGGCTCCCGGAGTTCACACCGTCCGCTTCGATGCGGTCCGTTTCGCCAGTGGTGTCTATTATTATCGGCTGACTGCGGGAACGTTCGTGCAGGTGAAAAAGATGCTGGTCCAGAAATGATGAGAAAACTCCTGAATACCGTTCTTCTGCTGATACTGCTGCCGTACGGATTGCTGTTGGCCCATACAGTCGATCGGACGGAACAGAAGGGGATGAAGGAGCTTTTTGACAAGGAAGAGGTCACGGTACTGGTGACCGATTCCGGTCTGGGCGGGATCGCAGTCTGCGCGGATATCGAACAGCGGCTTCGCAGCGAATATCCGTTCCGCTCTGTAAAACTGATCTTCTGCAATGCTCTGCCGGAATCGGATTACGGGTACAATATGATGGGTTCCACCGAGGAGAAGATCCAGGTCTTCTCCGATGCCCTTACCGGGATGACCAGATGGTATGCACCGGACATCATCCTGATCGCCTGCAATACGCTTTCCGTTCTGTATGACCGGACGGAATACTCTCGTACGGCGACCGTACCGGTGATCAGCATCGTGGACATCGGAGTGCAGATGATGGCCGACTACATGCGCCGTGAACCGTCGTCGTCCGTGATCATCTTCGGAACGGAGACAACGATCGAAGCGGAAAGTCACAAGTCCCTCTTGATGAAGACAGGGATCCCGGCGTCACGTATCGTGCAACAGGCGTGTCCGGACCTGGCCGGGGAGATCCAGAGCGACGCGGCCAGCGACGCGGTCGGCACGATGATCGGATTCTATGCAGATGATGCTGCCGGGAAATTGACGAACTCCACAGGACCTGTTGCAGCGAGTCTGTGCTGCACGCATTATGGTTATTCCGCCGGACAATTCCGCGAAGCATTACAGCAGCGCGTGCAGCGGAGCGTGGACCTCATCGATCCGACGCAGAGCATGAGCAATGTGCTCTTTCCGAGCGGACGCCGAACACGGTTCGCTGCGACACACACCTCCGTGACTGTCATCTCGCGGGCAACCATCGCACCGCAGGAGGTCCATTCGATCGCTGCATTGATCGCGCGGCAATCCCCGGCAACAGCCGCTGCTCTCGAAACCTTCACCCTGAATAAAGAATTGTTCACTTACACAAGGAAATGATGTCCCGACGGAAGTTCCATAGACTTACGATCGTATGTTTTGTGACACTGATGAGCGTTGCGGCTCCAGTGCATTCGCAGACTTTGATGAACGGCGATATCGTACAATTTATCAAAACCATCAGAGAAGCGATGCCGGATATGGGAACGAACAAGTTCTTCATTCCCACCAACGCTCATCTTAATTTTTTCGATACCCTTTTCATCGACCTGAAGAAGAAGGAATACGGGACCATCGCTGCGCGGGCATCGCAGTATGGATACGCGTTCATCCGGTACGTCCACACAGCCACCGGCGAAACGCTCTACGTCCTGAAGGAGAACACCCCGGTGCTGCGCGGTTGGGGGACGTACATCTTCGATCCTACCGGCGCGAACGATCTCACCATCGAAGCACCGCATCCCATCTGGGATACGAATTCCTGGGAACTGGCGATCCGTCTCTTCCTCCGTACGGATGCCCGGTGGTTCCTCATGGCCGGGACCCATCGGTACTCTAATTCCGATTCCTCCTCCGATATGGCGCATGTCACTCAGTCCGTGTTCCATATGGCGCATAAGCGGACCGGTACGTCCCGCTCGATCCAGATCCACGGGTTCAGCAAGACCGGCAGCAACGCGGGATATCCGGATGTGGTGATCAGCAATGGTACGCAGAGTCCTCCCAGCATCCTGTTCTCGCTCAGCGCGAGCTATTCGGGCAAGGGCTTCACCTCTGGCGTGTTCAGCAGCACGACCTACGCGGACCTGAAGAATCTCGGAGCGACGACGAACAAGCAGGGACAATGGTCCAACAGCAACGGGAAACTCTTCGTTCACATCGAGCATGACAATCCGCTGCGGACGAATCAAACGAAACAAGCACAGTCGATCGAAGCGGTCTATGAGACTTTCACTCCTCCTGCATCTGCCGGCACGGTGAACGATGCAACAGTATCACACTTCGCTCTTCACGGTAACTTCCCCAATCCTTTCAATCCGTCCACAACGATCCGATTCTCGGTGCCGCAGACCGGACTGGTCCGATTGACCGTGACCGATGTGACCGGCAGGGAAGTGGCGGTACCGGTCGACGGAATGATGGAACGGGGGGATCATGCCGTCCGCTTCTCGGCGGAGAATCTCACCTCCGGTCTCTATTTCTATACAGTTACTACACACACTCACACACGTACAATGAGAATGGTGCTGATCAAATGAATCACACAATCATCCGACGACCATCGCTTGTGTTCTTCCTGACAGTACTTCTGCTGGCAGGGAATGGATGCAGTCTGTTCGAGAATGACGGAGATACCACTTCCTCCATCGCTCCGGCGCGGGGGTATCTCTATCTGACGGAGCGGAACTCCACCTCCATCATCATGCTGGATGCACAACTGCGGGAATTGAAACGATGGAACTACTTTCTGATCACTGCAGACAGCAGCATCCAAGGGATCACCTTCGACGGCCGATCGCTCTGGATCGCGTCCGGCGGGAATGCCGATCGTATCTACCAGGTGGATGCGTCCGGCGATACGCTGCTCGTGATGAAAGCATTCGATGCACCTCCGCAAAAGCAGGGGACGATCCGCGATATCGCGTGGGACGGATCGAATCTCTGGGCGCTCAACAGCGGCTCTTCGACCTATACCACTCCTGCCAAACTCTATAAACTCGACGGCAACGGAAGCATCCTGGCCGAGTATGCGCTCCCATCCTCCGATCCGCGCGGTCTGGTCGCCGTGAATCCGATTCCGGATGTCTATGGCCGCGGTCCCGATGCCGGACTCTATTATACGGATGTCACTTCGGACAAAGTGTACAAGTTCATTCCGACCGTTCCGTACTTCGATACGGTCTTCTCCGCTCCGAGACCTCCGATGGGGACCAGTTATACGTATCCGACGGGACTTGCTCACGACGGAACATACTTCTGGCTGGTGAACAGCAGCAACGCTGCGGACCATCTCTATCGAATAACTTACACGAACAAGGAACAGCTGCGGTACGATCTTCCGTATCCCTCCATGGG
>JAVBYA010000271.1 GCA_030824295.1 Bacteroidota bacterium | reverse complement strand
AGCAAGTGTTTTTTATTCTGAATGTATTTGATATATTATGTGAATTATGAAGTCAACCAAAATCAATATAGCAATCCGCTATGTGTCACTTTGTGCTTACATCGTGACGCTGGTATTGGGAAGTGGAATACATTTTCACAAAGCGCTTTCTGCAGGTGATTTCGTTGAAGTTCACTCTCATGAGGCATCCTCCCCTAACCAATCACACAAAGTGATATTTCATATTGCTGAAGATCACCAACATTTCGTAGCCATTGTAAGCATCAACGCAATTCAGTCACGAAATCATACCAGCGTATCCTTAATATCAGAATATGAAACACCTCTTGCGTTAAACACTCCAGCATTTCTATCCTTCATAGAACATTCTCCAAAAATCCAATATTACGATTCTTGGCAATATTCTCCACAGGATGGTTTCACCTTCCATTCGTCCGGTTCCGATCCTCCGTTCTATCCTCAAGTATAACCTACAGCATCATCCATTTTATTTTCCATTTATTGACGAGTCATTCGTCATGTATTATTTTTTTATTCCTTCACAAGGATTCGTGTATGCAAAAACTAATAACGCTGTCTATTGTTGCTCTATTACTATTGTCCGGTTGTGGTGAACATAACCATGATGAAGAAACAACTCCGCCAAAACCTGAAGGTGGTGCTGTTACTTTATGGACTCAGAAGACAGAACTCTTTATGGAACATCCAGCCCTCATTGTGGGCAGTGAAGCTAAATTCGCAACCCATCTCTCTTGGATGGCAGACTTTAAACCGGTAACTGAGGGAACAGTTCAATTCACGTTTTTATCATCAGACGGCGAACAAATTAATGTTACCGTGGAAAAACCCTCATCACCTGGAATCTATCGGCCCGCCATCAATTTTCGAAAACCCGGAACGTATCAACTAACAATTATTCTCAATGGCAAAGTGCGTGACACCATTATTGTTGACGAGCTCAAGGTGTTTGCATCGGAACAGGATATTCCGGAAACAAAGGATGTTCCCAGCAGCGAGCAGCAGATCAGTTTCTTAAAGGAACAACAATGGAAGATCGATTTCCGCACAGAGCCGGTCCGGCGACAACTGATCAGTGAAACAGTTCGATCTGTTGCCGAGATAATTCCGGCGGTGAACGGTGAAGCAATAGTCGCCGCTCCATTTACAGGATATATTCCAGCATCGTCTGAAAACCATTTACCCGATCCGGGTGAAATCATCCAGCGCGGAGCATCGCTTGCTGTCATTATCCCATCAGCTGAAACTCCCGGAGGAAGCGAAGATTTTGCATCACGATATACCAATGCTGAAACTCAGAGGGACCTTGCATATAGGGAGTTTGAGCGTATTAAAAAACTGTATGCCGTCCAAAGCATTTCCGATAAAGAATATCAAGAGGCCGAAGCGGCGTTGCGTCGGGCAAACACGACCTTCCAATCCTTAAACATGCTGGTCTCTGCTGAAAAAGATTCCTCAATTGTTCAAGGCGGATTCAGGTTGAAGGCGCCCATCACCGGCACCATCGCCGAAATGTATGTTGTCCCGGGTAAGCAGGTAAATGCAGGAGATCCTCTCTTCAGGATCATCAATATGAACACCGTGTGGATCAAAGCGAGCATTGCGGCGAATGATATCGCCAAGATCATCAATCCGTCGTATGCATGGCTCCGACTTGCAGGATTGACCGAGCCGATTGAGATCAATCAGCGAAACGGCAAACTGATATCGACAGGCAGTGCAATTGATGAGCGGACACGAACAATTCCGGTGATCTTCCAGCGATCAAATACAGAAAAGTTCCTTCGTATCGGAATGACCGGAGAGATTAATATCTCAGGTAACGGAAAACATCCTGGACTGGTCATCCCCCAATCGGCATTAATGGAAGAAGAAGGACGCTATAGCGTGTATGTCCATACCGAAGGAGAATCGTTCGTAAAGCGCGATGTGACACTCGGTGCGCGGGAAAAAGAACGGGTTGAGATTCTTAAAGGACTTGAAGAAGGCGAACGAGTTGTTACCGTAGGCGCATATCAGGTGCGTCTTGCATCAATGTCGTCACAACTTCCGGCACACGGACACGAACATTAATTTTTAGAGAAATCGGAAACGTATAGCTAAGGAAACATCAAATGCTTGATAAAATAATTTCATTATCCCTCCGCAATAGAATGCTGGTGATACTCGCCGGCCTGCTTTTGCTTGTTGTCGGCGCCTTCACGATCAGCCAAATACCGGTCGATGTTTTTCCGGATCTGACCGCACCGACGGTGGTAATTCTTACCGAAGCGCACGGCATGGCAACAGAAGAAGTCGAGACAATGGTCACATTCCCTATTGAGACTGCCGTGAACGGAGCAACAGGCGTTCGGCGTGTGCGCTCGTCATCCGCAATGGGTATTTCCATCATCTGGGTAGAGTTTGATTGGGGAACTGATATCTTCATTGCCCGACAAATCGTGAATGAGAAACTGCAACTCATATCCGGTCAATTACCAAAAGGAGTCTATGCTCCTGTCTTGGCTCCAATTTCTTCCATCATGGGAGAGATCATGCTTGTCAGTATCTCCAGCGACAAGCATTCTGAATTGGATGTAAGAACAGCAGCAGACTGGACGATCAGAAAACGACTACTGGCAGTCCCGGGTGTCTCCCAGGTTGTTCCCATCGGCGGAGGAAGAAAACAATATCAAGTGTTGGTAGATCCTGACAAACTCCAGATATACCACCTTTCCATTACCGATGTGCTGCACGCCGTTGAAGCATCCAATACAAACTCATCGGGCGGTGTATTCATGGAGAAGGGACAGGAATACCTCATCCGCGGTATTGGACGCGTCTATTCCATTGATGAGATCGGCGCATCTGTGATCACTGTCCGGAATAAAGTTCCGATCCTTGTTCGTGATGTTGCGGACATTAAGATTGACGCAGCGACCAAAATCGGTGACGGATCGGTGAATGCGAAACCAGCTGTGGTTATTTCGATTCAGAAGCAGCCCGGTTCCAATACGCTGGAATTGACCGATAAGATCGAAGCCACACTTGATGAAATACAAAAGACGCTGCCCGAAGGTATGTTTATAAACGCACACATTTTCAGGCAGTCTGATTTCATTCACGTCGCAATCGATAATGTCCTTGTAGCGTTAAGAGATGGTGCGTTCCTGGTGATCGTGATTCTCGTATTGTTTCTTG
>JAVBYA010000017.1 GCA_030824295.1 Bacteroidota bacterium | reverse complement strand
ACCCGCCACACCCGTCCCAAATATCCGCCACAAACACCCTTGTCAAGGTTCTTGGAAATGCGTTCAAACCTTGACAAGGGTATTCAAGCGGTACACATCCAAAAGTTTACAATCTTCACTTGAAATCCCGCCTTTTGTTTCATAAATACTACCAGACAGACCGCTCACTCATATCTCCTGAAGGAGTTCAATGAATAAAGTCCTGCTCCTGCTCATCCTCCTGTGCGGTATGCTCTATCCGCAGCTCCCTTCCCGGTACCACAGCTCTGACGAACTGACAAAGACTCTGAAACAACTCTCCTCACGCTATTCCTCCATTCTCACGATGGAATCCCTGGTAAGAACCTCCCGCGGCAATGACCTCTGGGCGGTCCGTATCGGCAAAAGCGGGGCCGAGGATCGGAAGGCCATCCTCATCGTCGGCGGCATCGAAGCGAACGTGCCGGTCGGCAGCGAACATGCGCTCCGCATCATCGAATCCCTTGCACGCTCCTACGGAACGGTGGACAGTATCACAGCGCTGCTGGAGAGGACAACGGTCTATGTTATCCCTCGGGCGAATCCGGACGGTGCCGATGCGATGTTCGCCGCACCGTTGATGGAACGGGAGACGAACGATTCTCCATTCGATGATGACCGAGATGCAGCAGTGGACGAGGATGGAACGGAGGATCTGAATAAGGACGGCATCATCTCCTGGATGCGGATCAAGGATGCGCGCGGCGAATGGATCATCCATCCGGACGATGCCCGGCTGATGAAGAAAGCGGATCCGGCAAAAGGTGAGAAGGGAGTATATCGTCTCTACTCTGAAGGGATCGATAACGATAAGGATGAAGAGTGGAACGAGGATCCTGTCGGCGGGACGGACTTCAACCGGAATTTCACGTACAACTATCAGTTCTTCGGCAGGAACAGCGGCATTCATCAGATCTCCGAAGAGGAGACCCGCGCGCTGGCGAATTTCGTGTTCGACCATCAGAATATCGGACTCGTTCTGACGTTCTCCTCCAACGATAATGTGACAATAGCATGGAAGAATGAACCGCCGAAAGGTGAAGGGGGAGTCATTTCGTCGGTTGCAAAAGAAGATGAGGAATATCTCTCCTCGTTCGCGAAGAAGTTCACGGAAATGACAAAACTGAAGGATGCACCGAAACCGGCAAAGGGAGAAGGGGCGTTCAATGAATGGGCATATTATCATGCCGGACGCTGGTCGTTGAGCGTACGCCCTTGGTGGCCCGGAGAGGTCCCCAAAGCGAAGGATACATCAGCGGTAAAGGATTCCACCAAAAAGAACCCGGACTCAAAGAAGGACGATAAAGACAAGAGTGATGACCCATCCGTAAAAACGTTGAAGTGGTACGATGCTGCAGGCAGGAAGGATGTCGCTGTTGCATGGACGAAGTTCAAGCATCCTGATTTCCCGGAGAATGAAGTGGAGATCGGCGGCGTGCGGCCGTTCGTACTTCAGAATCCTCCGGCGGAAAGCCTGAATGCCGCTGCCGCACCGTTCATCACATTCGCTGTTCACGCTGCGGCGCAGTTGCCGGAGCTCTCCATTGTGAATGCTTCGGCAAAGAAACTTGATGATAACGTCTATCGGGTCTCAGCGGACATCGTGAACAACGGATATCTTCCGACAAACAGCACGCTGGGGGTGAAAAGCCGCTGGGTCAGGAATGTGCGTGTCGAGATCGACGGAGGCAAGGGTGTCACCGTCTCATCGGGGAAAGCGAAACAGATTTTGGAACCGATCAAAGGGAGCGGCGGATACAGAACGGTCAGCTGGATCGTCGTGGGGAAAGGATCCGTCACACTGAAAGCGGGGAGTCCTGTCTCCGGCAATGCAACGGTGAAGGTCGATCTTAAATAATTTTCAGTACGTCCCGGTGATCCCGCTTGTCGATATGATCACCGGTCGAATGCAATCATTGGAGTGTGCATGAGCAAAGTATTATCCCTTATCGTGTTCTCGTCGCTTCTGTTCGCACAGCAGTCGAAGGAGTTCACGCCGAGCGCGCTGAAAGCGATGGGTGCGCCGAACGATCCCAAAGTGGAAGTGGCGTGGAACCGGTATTACGATACGAAGCAGCTGTACGAGATAATGAAGCGGATGGAGAAAGCATATCCGGACCTGGTGACCGTGACCAGCGTTGGAAAGTCCGTCGGCGACAAAGATATGTGGATGATGACCATTTCCAACAAAAAGGCAGGGGATCCGGACAGGAAACCGGCGATGTATGTGGACGGAAACATCCATTCCAATGAGATCCAGGGAGCAGAGGTCGTTCTCTATACCGCATGGTATGTAACAGAACTGTTCGATGAAGTGGAATGGATCAGGGACTTACTGAACGAGAAAACACTCTATATTATTCCCTCCATCAATCCCGACGCCCGCGACTATTTCATCTACAATGCGAACAATATGCATTCTCCGCGGAGCGGCCTTGCCAAGCGGGACGATGACGGGGACGGCGAGTACGATGAGGACGGATATGACGATCTGGACGGCGACGGGAATATCGTCTTCATGCGCATTAAAGATCCTAATGGACGATGGAAAGTCGACCCGAGTGATCCCCGCTTGATGGTGCAGGCTGCGGCGGATGAGAAAGGAAATTATACTCTGCTCGGATGGGAAGGGATCGATAACGACGGTGACGGAAGTGTGAATGAGGACAATCCCGGGTTTTACGATCCGAACAGGGATTGGGCATGGAACTGGGCACCGCGCTATGTGCAGTTCGGTTCGGACCGTTATCCGTTCACGTTTCCTGAGAACCGTTCGGTCCGGAATTTCTTCCTGAAGCACGAGAATATCGCTGCAGCTCAATCGTTCCACAACAACGGCGGAATGATCCTGCGCGGCCCGGGCTCCAAAACAGATGAAGGAACATACAGCCGACAGGACATCCAGACGTACGATTTCCTCGGTCAACTCGGTGAGGAACAGCTCCCCGGATATAAATACATGGTCATCTGGAAGGACCTCTACACCGTTTATGGCGGAGAGATCGAATGGTTCTACGGCGGCCGCGGGATCCTGTCGTTCACTAACGAGCTTTGGAGCGAATTCGATTATTTCCGCCGTGCGAAGGATTCCACCCGTGATGTGTCACAGCAGGATATCTACCGCTTCGACCGCATCATGCTGTTCAACGAGGGGGTCGTGCCGTGGAAGAGTGTCCAGCAT
>JAVBYA010000042.1 GCA_030824295.1 Bacteroidota bacterium | reverse complement strand
AGGGGGATTCCGCGAGGATCTCTATTACCGATTGAACGTCTTCAGCGTCCTCATACCGCCGCTGCGTGAACGCCGAATGGACATCCCGCTCCTGGCGCAGTTCTTCGTGAAGAAGTATGCCGCCATCATGAACCGTCCGGTCACCGAGATCTCCGGCGATGCGATGGATATGCTCGTCCGATACGACTGGCCCGGCAACGTGCGCGAACTGGAGAATGTCATCGAACGCGCCATGGTCCTCTCCCAGCCGCCGGCCATCCGCGCAACGGACCTGCCGTTCCAGAACGTCACCAAATTGGAAATGCCCAAGGACGACACGCTCGCCGCTATGGAGAAGATGCACGTGGAATCGATCCTCGAATCGGCCAAGTGGAACATCACCCGCGCCGCCGAGATCCTGGATATCGACCGTGTCACCCTGTACAACAAGATCGCCAAGTTCGGACTCAAAAAACCAAGCTGAGTTCTTCTCTTAGTGATCCGTCGGATCAATTTCAATGCAGATCTTCATGAACCGTTGTGTTTCTTTGTGTAATGATTCAATGACTCAATGAACCGATGATTCAATTCCACTGCAGCTCTTCTTGAGCTTTTCATTTTTTCTTGCGTATTGATCCATTGACTCAATGAACCGATGAATCAATTCCACGGCAGCTCTTCTTGATATTGTTGTGTTTTTCTTGCGTATTGATCCATTGACTCAATGAACCGATGATTCAATTCCACTGCAGCTCTTCTTGAATTTTTCATTTTTTCTTGCGTATTGAATCAATGTTTCAATGAATCAATGATTCAATTCCCCTAATTTTCTCTTGCTCATGCCTTCCTCCATCCACATCATCCCGTTGAAGCCGGTCGTCATGGAGGTCATTCCTTCCATTGTCGACCCTCTCCGTTCCATCTTTGAGGCGGATGTGGTGATCGAAGAGCCGGAGAAACGCATCATTCCTTCTGTGCTGGACGATTCCCGTGGACAATACTATTCAACGGATATCCTCCGTGCATTGCTGGAACGGCAGCAGAGTCCGCGCACGAAGTTCATCGGCATCACGTCGGTGGACCTGTTCGTGCCGGTGCTGACATATGTGTTCGGTGAGGCGCAGCTGGACGGGACGGCGGCGGTCGTTTCGACCTATCGGCTGGATAATGTGATGTACGGGCTGGCGGCGGATCCGGTATTGTTCTTCGAACGGGTGCTTAAGGAGACGGTGCACGAACTGGGGCATACATACGGGCTGTATCATTGCCGGAACATCGAGTGTGCCATGCATGCGTCGACGGCAGTGGAGGATATCGATGTGAAGGGGGCGACGCTCTGTCCGGTCTGCCATGCCCGGATGATCGCCAATTCGTAGCGGTCAATCGGTGTGCAGCAGTCCGTCCACTTCGGTCCAGATGATGGTGTGGATCTCGTCGATGGACTGGCGTCCGTCGATCGTAATGAATCGTCCCGGTTCTTCTGCAGCGATCTCCTTGTATCCATCCCGCACGCGCTGGTAGAACTCCTCGTTGCTCATCTCCATCCGGTCGATCTCTTGTCCGCTCGAACGTCTCCGTTCGTACATCTCCGCGACAGGGATGTCTATGAAGAAGGTCCTGCGCGGCATCAATCCGGAGGTGGCGAGCGCGTTGATGCTCTTCACGCCGCCGATGTGCAGTCCCCGGCCGGAGCCCTGATACGCGGTAGTGGAATCGACGAACCGGTCGGTGATGACGATCGTCCCCTGCGCCAATGCCGGCTTGATCACTTCCGTCACCAATTGCGCGCGGCTGGCGGAGAAGAGGAGCAGTTCCGAGATCTGCGTCATCTTCAGATTCTTCTTATTCAGTAGTATCTGGCGGATCTGTTCCGAGATCTCCGTCCCTCCGGGCTCCCGCAGGAACAGCACTTTCTTGCCGGATTCCTCCAGCCGTGCCGCCAGCTTCTTCGCCTGCGTCGTCTTCCCGCTTCCGTCAATACCCTCGAATGAGATGAACATGGTCGTACTTTCCGTGCGTTACGTTGATACCCAGTTGAAATGAAGCTATCAGATGACAGATAACAGTTTACAGACTACAGATTACAGATTACAGATTGATAGACGATAGATATTAGACTGAAGCGGATGCTAATTATGAAATTTGCAATCTTGTAATTTGATAATCGCTCGGTTAACTTTTGACTTTTAACTTTTCAAGATTTCCTTTTCAAGCCTTTTCTCTTTCCCAGAACACCCCCGCCACTGCCAACTGACGCAGCAGCGGTGCAACGCGGTACCGTTCCTCGTGGTGATTCTCGTAGAGTGCATCCAGAACGCTCACGACCGTTGCAAAACCGATCCGTTCACCCCATGCGATCGGGCCGTGCGGATAGTTCGTGCCGTGCTTCATCGCTTCATCGATGTCATGCGGCGATGCCACATCGTTCTGCACTGTGAACAATGCCTCATTTACGATCTGGCAGAGGATCCTCGGCATCACCATTCCTACACCGTCCTGCACCATGGCGGTTTCCTTCTTCGCCTGACCCAGCAGCTCCGTGATACCGTCCGCCGCCGCTTTTGTCGTATGCAGGGAAGGGGCCAGTTCCATCAGACTGTTCTCCGTGAGGGTCGGGAATGCACTGATCCCCACAAAGCGGTGCCGATGCTTCAGTCCGTGCGTCTGCACCAGCACCGTCGAAGTGACGGAACAGGTCGCCACCGGCACATTCTCGGACAGTGCTTCGTCCAGTGCCTGCAGGTTCTTGCTTTTCAGCTCGCCGGAGACGAGCGTCAGCTCGAACGCGGCGGTGATCTTTTTCGCCGAATTCTTCAAGGAACTCAGGCTTTTCAGCTCCAGGACCGAGATCCCTCGTTCCTGGAACATCGCGGAGTATTCTTTTACAAGGACTTCATCCCCCAGCAGGCAGACGAGATGTTTCACCGGCTTTGGTTCGGGGGCCGGTTTCACCTCGGCAACAGGTTTCTCCCGGTCGGGTACCGGTGCAGGCGATTGGACCGCAGCAATTTTCTTTCCTTTTTTAACAGGAGCTGAAGGTTCCGGTTCTGTTACAGCGACGACCGGTTCATGTTCAGATACGACCGGTGTCGTCTCTTCGGAGAGGATCTCGGTCACGGCTGGCGGTGTCACATCAACGACATCAGCGGGAACCGTTTCTGTAACAGATGCAGTGATCGGTTCAGTAATGACCGGTTCGATAACCACTGGTTCGGCAGCTGCG
>JAVBYA010000149.1 GCA_030824295.1 Bacteroidota bacterium | reverse complement strand
GGACGGCAAAGGGACACTGAGGATCGTGAAAGGGATCGAGGTCGGACATATCTTCAAACTGGGGACGAAATATTCCGTTGCGATGAAAGCGAACTTCCTGGATGAACAGGGGAAAGAGAACCCCATCATCATGGGGAGTTACGGAATCGGCGTGGAGCGGATCATCGCCTGCCATATCGAACAGCATTATGATGAGTTCGGCATCAAATGGCAGAAGAGTATCGCACCCTATGATGTGCATCTCATCTGTGTGAATATGAATTCCGAAACGGTCGTGAAGAAAGCGGAAGCGCTCTATGCTGAATTGACCTCCAACGGTATCGCAGTGCTGTTCGATGACCGGACCGATGCCAGTGCCGGTTTCAAGTTCAAGGATGCCGATCTGCTCGGCATGCCGCTGCAGGTGATCGTTGGCGAGAAGAATCTGAAGAACAACGAGATCGAGATGAAGGACCGCAGTGCCGGAAAACGCTGGAATGTTCAGGCGGAATCGGCTGCAGCGGAAGCAATTGCGTTCGTACGGAGCTGACGGCAGAAGAGGATATGATACAAAAGCAGTTCATCGTCGGCGGAGAGTGGAAGAACGGAACGGGAACGCTCCCGGTCATCGCTCCGTACTCCGGCGAAACGCTGGCTCTGGTCCATCAGGCAGGACCGGATGATGTGCAGCAGGCGATTATCGCAGCGCGTTCTGCATTCGTCCTAACTGCACAGACCGCTTCTTTCGAACGTGCTGCCGTATTGCGCAGTATTGCCGAAGGTATCCGTCTGCGGAAGGAAGAGTTCGCCTCTATCATCTCTGCGGAAGCGGGGAAACCGGTCACGGCAGCGCTGGCGGAAGTGGACAGAGCGGTATCGACGTTTTCAATAGCTGCAGAAGAAGCGGCGAGGATGTCCGGTGAAGTGATCCCGCTGGACATCACTCCGGCCGGACGCGGAAGGCGCGGCAGTGTGGAACGATTCCCAATCGGGGTCATCCTCTGCATCACACCGTTCAATTTTCCGCTGAACCTCGTTGCGCATAAGCTCGCTCCGGCCATTGCCGCCGGCAATACCTTCATCCTGAAACCGGCTCCGCAAACGCCGCTGACCGCACTCCTGCTGGGTGAGGTCATGCTCGCTTCCGGACTTGCGAAAGGATCGGTGAACATCCTGCCAGCGAGCAACGCGTTAGCACAGTCAATGGTGGAGCATCCGGATATCGCCATGGTCAGCTTCACCGGCAGTGCCCGCGTCGGATGGGCCTTGAAAGCCTCCGCAGGAAAGAAGAAGGTCGCACTGGAACTCGGCGGCAATGCAGCCGCCGTCATCAATGTGGATGCGGACCTTCCGGCGGCTGCTGCGCGCTGCGCGGCCGGAGCGTTCTCTTATGCAGGCCAGGTCTGCATCAAAGTGCAACGTATCCTGGTCCATCACTCGGTCGCCGATCGGTTCGAAGCATTGTTCAAAGAAGCATCAGCGGCGCTCCATGTCGGTGATCCTTCCGATCCAGCAACGGTGGTCGGTCCGATGATCTCGGAACAGGAAGCCGTTCGAGTGGAAACGTGGGTGAACGAGGCGGTATCGTCCGGAGCGAAGATCGTAGCGGGAGCGAAGCGGAAGGGCAAGTTCTTCCCTCCGACCATCCTGAAGGACGTGACGATGGGAATGAAGGTCTGTTCCGAAGAGATGTTCGGTCCCGTCGTCACTCTCGAATCATTCTCTACCATTGAAGATGCTGTGCAGAAAGTGAATGCATCCCGGTACGGATTACAGGCAGGCATCTTTACGAACGATCATGCTGCCATCCAATATTCGTACCGCGCCATGCAGGTCGGCGGACTCATCGTGAACGATTTCCCCACATTCCGTGTCGACAATATGCCCTACGGAGGCGTGAAGGACTCAGGCTTTGGAAGAGAAGGGGTCCGGTATGCTATGCAGGAAATGACCGAACCAAAGCTCCTCGTCCTCTGACCAGATCTTCATAGTCATAGTAATCTTGATACCCGTGCATTCATGAATGTGCTTTCATCTGATCATATTTAGTCTCTATTCTGTAATCTGATAATCTGTAATCTGTAATCTCATAATCTTTCTACCGTTCTTTTAATAGTTTTATTGAATGTCCCAATTCATCCACCTTCATAATCACACGCACTATTCTCTGCTGGACGGCGCTGCCACGGTAGAGACCTTGATAAAAGCCGCTGCGGACAATAACATGCCCGCCGTAGCACTGACGGACCATGGTGTGATGTTCGGTGCGATCGAGTTCGTCAAGAAGGCAAAGAAGAAGGGGATCAAACCGATCATCGGCTGTGAGGTGTACATCCTTTCTAAAGGGAGCCGTTTCAATAAATCCAAGGAAAAGGATGACGGGAACGATCTGCTGGTATCGGAAGGGAAGACTAGGAAGAAACGCGATTATCATCATCTCATTCTGCTCTGCAAGGATGTCACCGGCTATAAGAACCTCATCAAACTGGTGACGCTCGGTCATACCGAGGGGTACTATTACAAACCCAGAATCGATTTCGATCTGCTCTCCAAGCATCACGAAGGACTCGTCTGCCTCTCCGCCTGTGCCGGCGGCGTTGTTGCGAATCCTCTCATCTCCGGCGATTACGAGGAAGCAAAAGAGGTCGCTTCCATGTACAAAGGACTCTTCGGGGACGATTTCTATCTGGAGATCCAGGACCATGGTATCCCGGCGGAGAAGATCGTCCTCCGCGACATGCCGAAACTTGCGAAGGAACTCGGCATCAAGCTTGTCGCCACCAACGACAGTCACTACATCAAGCGTGAACATGCCATCGCGCATAATATCATGCTGCTCATCCCGGAGGCGAGTGCGTCGGATGCGCCGGACATCACCAATCTCCGCTACGGTACGGACCAGATCTACTTCAAGAGTGCCGAAGAGATGTGCGAGCTGTTCAAGGATTATCCGGAAGCGATCGCCTCGACGCTGGAGATCACCGCCAAATGTAATCTGGAGATGGAACTCGGCAAGAACAAGATGCCGAACTTTCCCATCCCTCCCGATGCCGGCGTTTCCACTCTTGAGGATTATCTCGAGAAGATCACCCGTGAAGGTCTCCATAAACGGTACACCGAGATCACTCCTGCCATCGAACAGCGCATCACGCACGAACTGGCGGTCATCAAGAAGATGGGTTACGCCGGGTATTTCCTTATCGTGGCGGACTTCATCAAAGCAGCGA
>JAVBYA010000018.1 GCA_030824295.1 Bacteroidota bacterium | reverse complement strand
TACCAGCGGGTCGATAACCGGACCAGGAATGTCGATACCATCCCGTTCACCTATTATAATCGTCAGGGTATCTCGCACAACATAAGCATCACTGCCGCTCCGAAGGCGGGATATTTCACCATTTCCCCCCTTTTTAATTATAATGAACGATGGTACGACAAGAGTCTTGAATTCAAAGGACTCGATTCAAACGGCACTGTCCTCTCAGGGGACCGGAACGGCTTCGAAGCGATCAGAACATTCAACATGGGTGTGGGAGTATCCACGAAACTGTATGGTATGCTGCAGCCGCCGGTCCCCGGTGTTGCCGGCATCCGGCATACCGTAACGCCGTCACTCTCCTATAATTTCACTCCCGATTTTTCCGAGGCGCAGTATGGGTACTACACGCGGTACACGGACAAACTCGGAGAGGAAAAGAAATTCAACCGGTTCGCGAACGAGATCTTCGGCGGTGCGTCGGCACAGGAGCAGCAGTCCGTGTCGCTCAACGTCAACAACCTGTTCGAGATGAAGACCGCACCGGCCGATACCGCACAGAAACCATCTAAGATCCAGCTGATGAACGTCTCGCTCGGCACAAGCTACAATTTTGCGGCGGATAGTTTCCAGCTTGCGCCGCTGAATATCTCCTATCGCACCGACATCGGTCAATACCTCGGCATAAATGCATCCACGACCTATTCGTTCTATGAGTACGATCAGCGGATCAAACAACGCGTCAGCAAATATCTCTATGAGGACGGGAAGGGGATCGCGCAGCTCACCTATGTATCGGTCAGTCTGAATACATCGCTGAGCGGCGAGAAGCGGGCGGCAGAGACGCAGCAGGAAGTGAACGACAGTGCACGCATCGCCGAGAACCAGCGGAACCTCAACTCCAGCGGCTACAAAGGTGTTTACGATACTCCGGAACCGGATTTCAGCATTCCCTGGAGCCTTGCATTGAGCTTCAACTTCTCGCAGAGCCAGGACAATCCGAACGTGAAGACCCGCAACGCGAACATCAGCGGAAGTCTCGATTTCAATCTCACCGAGAACTGGAAATTCACCGCATCATCCGGTTACGACCTCGTCTCCAAACAATTCGCCGCTCCCCAGATCAACATCTCCCGTGACCTCCATTGCTGGCTCATGAACTTCTCCTGGAACCCCCTCGGTCCCTACGCCGGCTACCGCTTCGAGATCAAAGTGAAAGCCCCCCAGCTGCAGGATGTGAAAGTGACAAAACAGAACAGCGATAGACTATAAGAGAATAGGGAAGTCAAAAGTTAAAAGTTAAAATATGTAGGAAGATGCGGTCAGCGAACAAGAAGGATTGTAACAATTGATTTAGCGTTGAAATTTCAAATTCCAAATTATCAGATTCCCAAAACTTCATTTATTTCACTAGAAGCTATCTCAAAAACAAACAACACTGTCATTTCGAACGAGCCTTGCTATTTTTCCATGGAAGCGATGTGAGAAATCTGAACGTAATATCAGATTTCTCATCCCGCTATCAAGCAATATCCCAGCGGGATTCGAAATGACGATCTGACAAACCATTTTTGAGATGGCCTCTAATATTTGTGGAGGAAATGTGGGGATGCAAAGATTTGAGGAGATCCCTGTTTGGCAGGATGCCCGAAAAATGGCACAGCAGGTCTATCGAGTCACTAAGAGCGGTGATCTTTCAAAAGATTATGGTTTGAAGGACCAAAATCAACGGGCAAGTGTCTCGATCATGTCCAATATTGCAGAAGGATATGAACGTGATAGTAATCGCGAGTTCGCAAAGTTCCTTACCTATGCCAAAGGGTCATCCGGTGAAGTAAGAAGCCTGTTGTATATCGCATTGGACCAAGGATACATCGATGATAAGACATTTGAAACTCTCGCAGCAAATGCTGTCAATATTTCGAAACAGATATCCGGCTTTCAAAAATACTTACGCAAAACCGCACATTGAATCCTACAATTCATCTTGGGATATTGATCTTCAGTGGATGTATCTCTGTAATCTGCAATCTGATAATCTGTAATCTGATAATTATTTATGAATTTTTTAGCAAGCGAAAAATCCCCCTACCTCCTCCAGCACAAGAACAACCCCGTCGATTGGTATCCGTGGGGCGATGAGGCGTTCGCGCGTGCGGCGAAGGAACAGAAGCCGGTCTTCCTCTCCATCGGTTACTCCACCTGTCATTGGTGCCACGTGATGGAACGGGAATCGTTCGAGAACCCGGACATTGCGGCGGTGATGAACGAACTGTTCATCAATATCAAGGTGGACAGGGAAGAGAGGCCGGACATCGACAAAGTGTACATGTCCGCAGTGCAGACCATGTTTGGTCACGGCGGATGGCCGCTTTCCGTTTTTCTGACGCCGGACCGTAAGCCGTTCTACGGCGGCACCTATTTCCCGCCGAAGGATGCGCACGGCCGCCCGGGATTCCCCACGCTGCTTCGCCGCATCAGCGAAGTGTGGAAGAACGAGCGGGAGAACATCCTGCAGTCCGGTGAGGACCTTACCAAGCAGCTGCAGCACCGTCATCCGGTGAACAGCAGCGCGGCGGAACTGAACGAGACGATCCTGAAGCGGACGTATCATCAGTTGGCTGCCGGATACGATCCTAAGCATGCGGGGTTCGGTACCGGGACGAAATTCCCGCGGCCGGTCATTTTCAATTTTCTCTTCCGTTACCATTACCGCACAAAGGACAGGGAAGCGCTGACGATGTCCCTCACCACGCTCATGGCGATGGCGAGCGGCGGTATGTACGATCATATCGGCGGCGGCTTCCATCGGTACTCCGTCGATCCGCAGTGGCGCGTTCCGCATTTCGAGAAGATGCTCTACGATCAGGCGCAGCTCGTCCATTCATATCTCGATGCATGGCAGATCACCCGCGATCCGTTCTTCGCCGGTATCGTCCGCGAGACACTCGAGTATATCCTGCGCGACATGGTCACACCGGAAGGTGGATTTTGTTCTGCAGAGGATGCGGACAGTCTGGACCCTGAACAGGGCGGTCATCCGGTGGAAGGGGCGTATTATGCATGGAAGCACAAGGAGCTGAAAGAACTCTTGACGCCGGAAGAATTGGCGGTCTTCTGCCGGCATTTTGCGGTGGAAGAGAACGGGAATGTCCAGTCCGATCCGCATCACGAATTCACCGGCAAGAATGTTCTTTTCAATCCCTTCACGCCGGAGCAGACTGCAGCGCA
>JAVBYA010000333.1 GCA_030824295.1 Bacteroidota bacterium | reverse complement strand
CCATGGGGGTCATCGAACGCTTCGCTTTCAAGGCCGAATCTCTCCGCGATCTCGCTCTGGGTCGAGGGCATCACCTGCATGAATCCCTTTGCCCCTTTATGACTTTCTGCCGAATGGTCAAATCCGGATTCAACGGTAATGACTGCAACGACCAGCCTCCAGTCCACCCCGTATTGTTCGGAGTAGTGTCTGATGGTATTTCCGTATTTATTCAGAATAACTAATGATTTCTTATCAAGTTTTGTACTGACTTCTTCCTGAATAAAGATCGTATCATTCCTTCCGGCGAATGTACCGTCATAACAGCCAAAGACGACCATCGGTACAAACCAGAAAGTATTGAATAGAATCTTCCTCATTCCCACCTCAAACTATTGAGAAAACCCTTCAAACTTCTGAAGGTGTTCCCCGCTGGACAGGCGGAACAGCATAGCCCGGCCATCAGGTATATAAAGATACCCAATAATGGACCTATGAGCCAAGTTAATAAATTCTAATGCTTACTGAGATGGGTGACGATTCTTCAGGTAGGAAAGAACAACAGAAACAGTGAGAATACTGAGGATTATTCCAAGTGATATAGCGGTATCTATCTTATAGAGGTCCATGATCAGCATCTTCACGCCGACGTACGCCAGCACGACGCCCACGCCGTACTTCACATAGACGAAGGAGGCATGCACTTCTGCCAGGACGAAATACATGGAACGGAGACCTAACACTGCCATCAGGTTAGAGGTGAGAACGATGAACGGGTCGGTCGTAATGGCAAAGATCGCCGGGATGGAGTCGATGGCGAACACCACATCCGTCGTCTCCACAACCAGCAGGCAGACGAAGAGCGGGGTGGCGACCAGTTTTCCAGCCTCCCGGATGAAGAATGCGTGTCCATGGTAGTTATTGTCGACCGGCATGACCTTCCGGAACAGCTTTACAGCGATATTCTTCTCGGGTTCGATCTTAGCATCATCACCGAATACCACCCGGTAACCGGCATACACCAGCATTGCACCGAAAATATAGAGGATCCAATGGAACTGTTCTACCAAGGTGGAACCCAGCACAATGAGGATGCCGCGGAGGATGATCACGCCGACGATGCCATAGTTCAGCACTCTCCGCTGGTCCTTCAGTTCCACACCGAAGATGGTGAAGACGATCAGGAAGACGAACAGGTTATCGACGGAAAGGGACTTCTCGATGATGTAACCGGTAAGGAATTCAAGAGCTTTCTGCGGTCCTTCCATATAGTACACACCGACATTGAATGTCAGGGAAAGGATGACCCAGAAGATGCTCCAGTATATGGCTTTTCGTAAAGGCATTTAACGGTAATTTTCTTATATTCTTTGGATAAAGATAGCAAATCATTGGATGATTACCAATGCCAAATTGTCTCCTCATGATCAGGGGCCCCCTTCCGTGAAGTCTTTGAAGCTCATTCTTTCATTACTGCTGCTCCTTGCCGGCTGCACCCAGCAGCAGGAACGGCCAGCCGCTCAACAGCAACAACAGACCATGGCGAAACGCACACCGCAGTTCGACGGAGAACGGGCTTTCCGTTATCTGAAAGCGCAAACGGATCTCGGTCCGCGAAACCCCAATTCTGCCGGACACCGGGCATGTATGGCCTATCTGGAGAATGAACTGAAGCGGTATGCCGACGTTGTCACACTGCAGCGGTTCACCCATAAAGGATACAATGAGACACTGAATCTCGCCAATGTCTTCGCACAGTTCGCACCCGCCGCCGAAAAGCGCATCATCCTGCTGGCACATTGGGATACACGTCCCCGTGCGGAGGAGGATGCGGACCCGTCCCAGAGGAACAAGCCGATCATCGGTGCGAACGACGGGGCCAGCGGTGTTGCCGTCTTGCTGGAGCTGGCGCGCATGTTCAAGGAGGATCCGCCGCCGATCGGGGTCGATATCCTGCTGACGGACGGCGAGGACTACGGTGACGCGCAGAAGGACGGGAACAACGAACTCTACTTCCTCGGTGCGAAACATTTCGCCCGCACAAAACCGGTCACCTACAGACCGCAGTACGGCATCCTGCTGGACATGGTCGGGGACCGCGACCTGCAGCTGCCGCTGGAACAGAATTCCATGCGGTTCGCACCGCAGCTGATGGACCTCGTCTGGGCAACGGCGGAAGAACACGGCATCACCCAATTCATCAGAGTGCCCGGTGAGATGATCTCGGACGACCATCTTCCGCTGAACGAAGCTGGTATCCCGACCATCGACATCATCGATTTCCAATATCCGCACTGGCACACGCAGCAGGATACGCCGGATAAGTGCAGTCCGGAAAGTCTCGAAGCGGTCGGCACTGTGGTCGCCGCCGTCATCTACAACAAACTCGGAAAATGATATGAACAACGTCTCTACCCGTTTCACGCTGCTGGAGATGCTCCGCATCGTCATGCCCGGAGCATACTTCCTCTTCCTTTGCTATACGCTGGCCATTGCCTTCGGTGTACTGATCCACCCTTTCGCCACGTGGGAGTTCGGCATCCCCTTCTTCCTGCTCGGTTCGGTCGTTGCAGGACTGAGCTTCTATTCCAAGGAGACACCGAAGAAGCGGAAAGCATTCTCGGAGAACCAGCCGAGTCTGCGCATCCTCGAACTGTCGCGCCAGATGGCGAACGTCCGTCCTCTCACCGAGGATGAAGCACGGCGTCTCTACTTCTACATTCTGAACCATCTGATGCCGGTAACGGTGCACGATAAGATCTTCTTCTTCGGGATGGTGTACCATGTGATGATCAGCATCCGCCGGACATCGTTCTGGTTCGGTATCGCCGGCATTGCCGGCATCATCCTGCAGGTCGCCTTCACCGGCACGACCGCACTCACCACCGTTTCCCCTATCGCCGTCATCTGGCTCGTGTACATCCTGAACGTCCGCCACAACAAGGCGGACCGGAAGATGCAGGAGAATTTCCAGGACCAGATCTTCTGGCTGGACATGCACCGCGAGACAGTGGCCGCACTCATCCTTCAACGATCACAGCATCCATGAACGATACATACCTCGATATCCATATCTCCGTCCCTCCGGACGAATACATCCGCGAACTCATCCCTGCCGCACTTGCCGACCACCCTTTTGAAGGATTCGTGGAGGACGACCGCGGCATCCATTGTTACATCAAAAAAGAGGACTGGCACGGCGAGATCGATGCGGTCCTGCGTGATATCGCGGAACAGT
>JAVBYA010000349.1 GCA_030824295.1 Bacteroidota bacterium | reverse complement strand
ACATCTCGGTGAGATAGGAATTGAGCATCCCGACCGTATTCGTCGGACCCATCTTTTCCGCCATGCTGGTGAATCCTTCGATATCGGCGAACAGTGTGGTGATCTCCCGTTCCTCTCCGCCCAATTTCACGAGCGAAGGATTGTCCAGGATCTGTTTCACGACCGCTTTATCGACGTATTTCTCGAACATCCCTTTGATCTGAGCCTTCTGCCGTCCTTCGGTCGCAGCATTGTACGACATGGCCGAAGCAAAGCAGAAGAAAAGGGCGAAGATCGGTTCCACCATATTATAGATGAAGCCGGTATTGACGAATGTGGAATAACCGAACCACAGATATCCTCCGATCAGCAGGATTCCGATCGGAACGCTCCACCGCAGTTTCAGCAGGATGGCGGCAATCGACACCAGGAGCGCGATCAATGCCAGGAATGCGATCTGCGTGTTGTACGGCGCCGGGGCGATGTACTTATTGCTCATGATCTGGTCGTACACGTTCGCATGCACGAAACAATTCGGGGAGATATCGGACAGCGGTGTGGCATTATGGTCGCCGATGGAACGTGCGGTGGGTCCGATGATGACCACGGCATCCTTGAACATGCCCAGGACTCCGGCATCCTGTTTGGCGAATGCATCCAACACTTCCATCAGAGGGATCTGCTTGTACACATCATTGGGGCCGGCATAGTCCACCTGAAGATACCCTTGCGCATCGAGCGGTATCTCCAACTGTCCTGCCCGGACGACCAATCCTCCTTCTTCCGTCTCTTCGACATTCACCGTCTGGAGGTCCACTTGTGCCGCAGCGAATGCCAGGGATGCGCCGAAGGTCGGATAATAATCACCGCCGTACTCGATGAAGAACGGAACGGACCGGATGACTCCGTCCATATCAGGACGGATGAGGATATGCCCGATGCCCGCAGCGAGGTTCACCAGTGAATCATACGGCCGCTCATCGATATAGGTCGCCTTCTGGAATCCGAACTCTCCCCGTTTCGGGATGGAATGCTGCCGTAGAACGGCCGCCGCTTCCAGGTCGACTTTCGTCTCGCCCAGGTCCGCTTCATCGGGTACGAACGGACCGATGGCATGATACACATTGGGAGCATAGGAATGATAGAACAGGAACTGATCGTTCTGGAACTGCGAGATGCTGTCCTCGCGCGTGGTCGGGAACAGATCGTCGACCCCGATCACACGGGCACCGCTCTGCGCAAGGATCGCAAGGAGCGGGCCGTACTTGTCGCGGGGAATGGGATAGTCCATCTCTTTCATCGTGTATTCGTCGATGGTGACGATGACGACGTTGGACGTGTGCGTGCGTTCACCGCGCGCCTGCACGAGAGCATCGTACGCTTTCAGTTCGAGCGAGCGGAAGAATTCCAGCTGGAACAAACCGCTGGTGGCAGCGACCGAGAGGATCGCGAAGAGGATGCCGAAGAGCGTTTTGATGAGTGCTTTGTTCATAGGGCCCCGAAGGTGTGGAGAATGGCGGATAACATCCTTTAAAACAAGTTACCCTCCGAATTGGAGGGTAACTTGCAAAAAAATATTCACTTTATCCAACTAAATCTTCCAATAGAGGAAGTCCTTGATGTTCGCCAGCGCTGTGGGATCGATGCCGCGGCGGCCGCCGAAGAGGAACTTGTTCTCTCCGCGCCGTACCTGACGGCTGACGGTCCGTGCATCACGCCGTGTCTGCAGGTCCTGCAGCGCACTGAAGAGGAGGCTCTGCAGTTCCCCTTTGTCGACGACAGCGGTCTTCTCTGCGGCGCGGGTCTGTCCCATCTCCGCAACGATATTGTCGATGCCGAGTTCAGCATAGGCCTGTTCCTGGGTCGGGAACTTCGAGACAGCTGATGCGAACGATTCGACCGTACCGGAATGGTCGCCGCCAAGATATTTCAGCAGTCCAAGGTTCAGATTGATACCGCCGTCATTACCGTCCGCCGTGATGGCAGCGGTGTAGTTCTTATAGGCATTCAGCGAATCCCCTTTCAGCAGATAGATGTTGCCGAGGTTGTTCTTTGCTGCCGCAGATGTGTACGAGGTCAATGCTGCAATGGCATCATCGTATTTACCGGCATTGGCTAGGATCACCGCCGCTTCATTGGAGGACTGTTCATTCTTCTGTGCTTTCAGATAGCTCACTTTTTGCGAGACCATCTCGTTGTTCGCTGCCATCAGGCTCTGTGCATCGGCGGCCAGCAGTGCTTCGATCTCTTTCGGATCCGGTGTTGCTGCGATCTTCTCATCGCTTGCCAGGTTGCTGGGGGGTGACATCTCCCACGATTTGCGGACGTCGATGATGTCCATCTTACCCTTCACATCGGCCGTTTTGTAGTAGCCTTCGGCACCCATTCTCCATGCTTCAGAGAACGGTTTGTTGATGATGGTCGTTTCGAGCGGGATCCATACGGTGTTCTCCAGGATGACGTATTCGCGGTCGTTCAGACTGACGCGCGAGGCATTCTTCTTGTTCACACCGGTATCGAACATGATGAAGATATGGTCCGAGGTGCCGATGAGCATCGTGCGCACTCCGAGATTCTCCAGGCATGCCGCCAGGAGGATGGAACTGTCGTCGCAGTCGCCGGCCTTCTTTGCCAGTGTCTGGCGCGGGAACTGGATCTCGTCCAGCACATCCCCTTCCGCCACGACCCACGGGTCGGTGACGTAATTGATGGAGAACGCACGGACCGCATCCCAGATCTTCATGGCATTCTGCATGTTCCGCGAAGCGTTCGGATAGACATTCTGATCGAACTTCACCGCGCCGACCACATTGCGGGAGAAATTCTCCACCGCAGCGTCCTTATAGGTGACGAAGGCGCCGACGTGGCCCGGCTTGTTCCAGCTGATGGAGTTCTTGCTGTAGATGGTCACCGGCTTGGTGATGCTCCGGATCTTCTCCTCGCCTCCCTGATTGTAGGAGATCTCGGTCTTGATCTGCGCGATGGTGTTCTCGCTGACCGCCTGGAGCTTCTCCTTATCCAGCGTTGCGGAGACCTCGAACGTCTTCTTCTCCCCCGCCTTCAGCAGCGGGATGATCTGTTCGGACGCGAAGGTCATGTAGTTCGGGATGAAGATCTTCGCTTTGATGTTCTTGATGTCCGCTTTGCCGGTGTTCTCCAGCGTCACGGCTCCGATGGGGTTCTTGGAATAGTACACGAACTGTGCCGGGAAGATGTTCTCCACCTTGAACTCGGTGATCTC
>JAVBYA010000286.1 GCA_030824295.1 Bacteroidota bacterium | reverse complement strand
TGTCGGCACGGAACTGCAGTTCGTGGAACGGCTCTTCCTGCGCGGCGGATACCGCTTCAATTATGATGACGAGACCTTCACCCTCGGCGGCGGTTTCAACGTGCAGATGGGGAACAGCATCGTCCGGTTCGACTATGCATTCGCTAATTTTGAACTGCTGCCGGACCTGCACCGCTATTCCGTGGAGATCGATTTTTGACAATGGTATGACCGGTCCTTTCTGTTCATGTCCATCATTCTACCGGCGCAGCCGCCCAATTGCGGATGCGCCGTTCCAACCCTCTGTCCGCAGTTGAACGAAAGGATCTTCCCGTGCTTCACTCTCGACGACTCTCCGCTTTCATCATCATCTTTCTCATTCACTCCATCCCTGCCGTTGCTCAATCCGATATTACAGCACCTGTTGAGCTCAACGGATACACCCGGCTGACCTCGTACGATACGCTCCAGACATTCATCGCAAGACTATCGAAGGCCCCCGGTTTTTCCGTGGAACGGATCGCCGTCTCTCGTCAAGGCCGCTCCGTGATGGCCGTGAAGATCACCTCCTCCGCACAGTTCGGCGCTGATCCCTCGAAGCTCCGCGTGATGATCCACGCACAGCAGCACGGCGATGAACCGTCCGGCAAGGAAGCGATGACCCGCATCCTGGCCAACTTCGCGAACGGACGGTATGCTGAGTGGCTGAAGTCGATGGAGGTGATCATCATACCGCAGATGAATCCGGACGGTTCAGAGCTCCGGCAGCGCAGGACGAGCGATTCGGTCGATATGAACCGGAACCATCTTATTCTGAAACTTGCCGAGACCAAAGGACTGCACGACCTCTTCTGGAAGTGGAAACCCGACGTAACCCTCGATGTGCATGAATACACGAGCAGCAAAGAATGGCGCGATTCCGGAATGGTCCGGCTCGGCGATGTGCTGCTCGGAACACTCACTCACCCGAATACATCGGAGGCGATCCGCGCGCTTCAGCATCTCGGGTTCAAGTTGCACATCGCCGGAGTGATGAAAGAAGCCGGATTCCATTTCCATGAGTATATCGTCGGCTCCCCCGAAACACGTCTTCGTCAGAGTACGACGGAGATCAACGACGGCCGACAGAGTTTCGGTATCCTCGGGACGATGTCCTTCATCCAGGAAGGACTGAAGTGGGGGACGCTGGAGGATTCGCTCCGCCGCAGGACCACGGCTCAGTTCACATCAGTGGAAGCATTCCTCGATTTCGCTGCAAAGAATTCCTCGAAGATCCGTTCACTGGTCCAGGCGGAACGTACGCTCCTGCCAAAGGCAAAAGGACAGATTATCTCGCTCAGGACGGAACGGGAAGTCGGTGATGCACAGATCGTCATCCCGGTCCATAATCTCCACACGAAGAAGGATACGGTCTGGGATGTAAAGCCGTATCAAAGTGTCGTTGTCACCTACGCCAGCGATACACTTCCTGCTGGATACCTCATTCCCGCACGGCTCGGTCCGGTCATTGAACTGCTGCAGCGCCATAATATCACGATGGAGACTGTCGCAAAGAAGCGGACATTGAAAGCACAGGAATTCATGATGGATAGTCTTGGGACCGAGATCGTAGAAGAGGACCCGAAACCGAAGCCGTACGGACGCTGGAACGCTGCTACCATCACCGCTCAGCCCGGGGATGTCATCGTCCGCACGTCTCAGCTCCATGCCGTGATGCTCGCCATTGCACTGGAACCGGTATCGGTCTGGGGACTCATCGGCTATCCCGTTACGGAATCCCTGCTCAATAAGCCAGGGAAATATCCCGTCGCACGGCTGATGGATTGATGAAATATTTGTTCACGATGAAAGGCAATTGATCCAATGCGTATCAACAGAGTAGAACTCCGTCACACAAAGATGGAACTGGTCTCACCGTTCGAGACATCCCTCGGTGTTGAATTGTTCGAAGAACATATCATGGTCCGTGTGGACGGCGAAGGATTCTCCGGTTGGGGAGAGGTCGTGGTGGAACCGACCCCGTCCTATTCCTATGAGACCCTCACCACCGCATGGCATGTGCTGAAGGATTTTCTCGCTCCCGCCATCCTCGGCAAGGAACTGCCGACGGTGAAGGATGCATTGGCGCAATTCGCCTGGGTGCGCGGTCACCGCATGGCGCGGGCCGGTGTGGAAGCGGCGCTGTCCGATCTGTATGCGCGTTCGCAGGGAATCTCTCTCTCGAAATTCCTCGGCGGCACCCGGGACCGTGTTCCGGCCGGTGTGAGCGTCGGCCTCCAGCCGACCATCCCGCAGCTCATCCGTACAGTGGAAGGGTATTTGAAGGATGGATACAAACGGATCAAGATCAAGATCGCTCCGGGCAGGGACCTGGAACTAGTGCAGGCGCTGCGGAAGGAATTCCCGTCGATCGATCTGCAGGTGGATGCGAATTCCGCATACACGCTCAAGGATATCGCGATGTTGAAGAAGCTGGATGACTACAACCTGCAGCTGAACGAACAGCCGCTCGGTTATGATGATATCTACGATCACTCCATTCTTCAGCCGCAGATCACCACGCCGATCTGTCTGGACGAAAGTATCTACACTCTTTCCGATGCTGCCGCAGCCCTGGCACTCGGCGCCTGCAAACTGATCAATATCAAACCGGGACGCGTCGGCGGATACACGGAGTCGATCCGCATCCATGACTACTGCATGAAGATGAATGTGCCGGTCTGGCACGGAGGGATGGACGAATCCGGCATCGGACGCGGCGGGAATATCGCTCTGGCATCACTGCCGAACTTCATCCTGCCGGGGGATATCTCCTCCAGCAAGCGCTATTACAAGGAGGATATCGTCGATCCGCCGTTCGAGATCGATGCGGACAGTATGATGCCCGTGCCGACCGGTCCCGGTATCGGCGTTGCGATCCGAATGGACCAGCTGGAAAAAGTCACTGTCACTAAATTGGAATTGAAACCGAACGCGTGATTCGATCCGCGTTCAGAGAAGGAATAGTATGAGCTCAATTATCGTCCTCGGTGCCGGCATGGTCGGCAGCGCCATCGCTATCGATCTGGCGAAGAAGCATTCGGTCACACTCACTGATATCGACAGGAAGCGGCTCGAGCATGTGAAAGCCAAGTGCCCACCGCTGAACATCGCCGAAGTGAACGTCCGTGACACCGCTGCATTGCGCGCTGCTGTCTCCCCGTTCGATCTGGTCGTGTGTGCCGTTCCGGGGTTCCTGGGA
>JAVBYA010000051.1 GCA_030824295.1 Bacteroidota bacterium | reverse complement strand
CGTTCAGCAGCGGCCGCCATGCGGTATTGAGCTGTTCATTGGCATACAATCCATACGAGTACAGGATATCCTTTGCGTTCACAGGGATATCATCGGACCACATGGCACCCGGTTTGATCCGGACCATCACGAACGAACCGAATGCTTCGCTCCATGAAGCGAGCTGCGGAGTGTACCGCGCACTGTTCTTTTTGGGATCGAACTCCTTATGATAGAGACCGGGATAGACGAGGGTGGCGAGCATCTTCGCTTCCGGGGTCCTTGCGACCACCGGATTGAACGTATGCGGATGACGCGGTACGGCGATGACAACGGATGTTTCTTTAAGGGGAGGTGCTTCGGTCTTGGTGCAGGAAAGGATAATCAATGAACAACCGATCAGAACGATGCTGCGCAATGCGATGGACATGACGGTTTCCGGTTTGTGGGGGAACACGATTGTGCAAAGGTAGGAAGATGTCGGTCATCATTCAAGCATCAATGCGAATGAAATCAGATACGTCGCTCTTGCCGGGCATCCAGGACCGAACGCAGGACGGGAACGCTAGATTGCTTCCACCGTCATTTCATCTTACATCGGGTATCTGGTTCAAAGTGAGCCAATACTGGACGATGCTTCGGACGGCATCCACGAACCGCTCGAACTCGACCGGTTTCACGATATAGCTGTTCGCACCAAGGGCATAGCTTCGGATGATGTCGGACGGTTCGTTGGACGTGGAAAGGATGATCACCGGTATCGTCCTCAACCGTTCGTCGCTCCTCATGCGCTGCAAGAATTGGAACCCATCCACTCTCGGCAGTTTCAGGTCCAGTAGGATGATCGCCGGCCCTTCAGAGCGGAATCGTCCGGCAAAGTTGCCGCGGCATTGCAGGAATTCCAGTGCTTCCTCTCCGTCCCTGACGACGCGGACCCGATCCGCAATACCGTTCCTGCGGAACACATACAGCGCCAGTTCCACATCGTTCGGATTATCTTCAACAAGAAGGATATCAAGGGTCCGCGGCATGGTAGTTCAACCATTGCTCAGTGCAAACGAGAACGTGCTTCCCTGGTGCACGGCCGAATCCGCCCAGATGGTTCCGCCGTGCCGGTGGATGATCCGCTGAACAAGCGCCAAGCCGACCCCCGTACCTTCGTACTCCTCCGCTTTGTGCAGCCGCTGGAAGACGCCGAACAGTTTCCCTGCATATGTCATGGAGAAACCGACACCGTTGTCCTTCACTTGATAGATGATCTTCCCATCCTTCTCACTGGCAGTGATCTCGACGATGCACTTCCGGCCTGGTTCCGTGAACTTCACGGCATTGGAGAGCAGGTTCATCCACACCTGACGCATCAATGCGATATCGGCATGAACGGGCGGCAATGGTCCGATGCGAAACTCTGCCGGATGTTCCTTGAGTGTGCTGTTCAATTGTTCCGCGACAGCTGTTGCCAGAGCGGTCATATCCACCTGCTGTTTCTGCAGCGCCTGCCGGCTCAACCGAGAGAACCGGAGAAGATCGTCCACCAGCACACCCATCTGGACCGTATTCTCAGTGATGAGTCGCAGGTACCGTTCGATGGATGGCGGAAGGGGCGCATGCTGGTCCTTCAGCAGGATGGTGCAGAACCCATGGATCGCACGGAGCGGCGCACGCAGATCATGGGAGACGGAATAGGAGAATGCCTCGAGCTCTTTGTTCGCTTCCTCCAATGCCTTCGTCCGTTCATGCAGGATATGGTCCGCTGCTTTACGTTGTGAGATGTCACGGATGGCAGCGGACACCAGGGTTCCCTCTTCCGTGTTCAGGGGGCTGAGACTGATCTCCACAGGGAATTCCGTCCCGTCCTTCCTCAATCCGAACAGTTCCAACCCTGCTCCCATCGGACGGATCTTCGCATTGACAACATAATCCCGACGATGCGAATGGTGGTCTCCGCGGAGCCGTTCGGGGACCAGGACTTCAATGCGCTCACCGAGCAGTTCCGTCCGGTCGAACCCGAACAATTTCTCCGTCTGCGAGTTCACGATGACGATCTTCCCTTCACTGTTCACGATCACGATCGCATCGGGAGCCGATTCCAACAGTCCCTTGAATTTCTCCTCCGCTTTGCGCCGTTCACTGATGTCGCGGATGGCGCTCATCACAAGCGTACCTTCTTCCGTGCTGATGGGACTGAGACTGATCTCCACCGGGAATTCCTTCCCATCCTTCCGCTTGCCGAACAGTTCAAGTCCGGCACCCATCGAACGGGTCCTGGGACTGCGGAAGAACTCCGACCGGTGACCGGCATGGGGACCGTGGAACCGTTCCGGCAGCAGCGTTTCGACGAACTGTCCCTGCAGTTCATGCCGTTCATATCCGAACAGTGCTTCCGCTTGCCGGTTGGCAGAGACGATCCGTCCGGAAGGATCGATGACCACAATGCCGTCCGGCATGGATTCCATGAGTTCACTGAAACGGGTCTCAATGAGATCCGCTTCCCGTTCGATCTTCAGGGTAGTGACATCCTTCATGCAGGAAATGATCAGAGAGATGGTCCCTTCCTCGTTCCTGACCACGCGGGTAGTGATCGCAACGTAGACGGATCGGCCATCCTTCTTCAGCCGAACGGTCTCTATGGTGTCGAGGCCGTCACGGACCGCGTTGCTGTGATGACGCTGTTCCTCCTCCAGCAATCCGGGAGGGACGATGAGCTCGGCGAGAGTGTGTTGAAGGGCTTCTTCCGCGGGGTGACCGAAGATCCGGCAGGCAGCATTGTTCCACTGGGTGATGAGACCATCCGCTGTTGTCGCGATGATGGCGTCCGGGAATTCGTCGAAGAGCAGTCGGGAAATATCCATAGTGTCTATCTGAATCCGCTGGATATTGCCATTTTTCTACAGAGTGTTTTGTCCGATTTACGGGTGCGGCAATTCCTGAGAAAGGACCATCATGAACTGGAATCCTAACCGCTTCATCACTGCCGAGAATGCTTCCACATCGATCGGCTTGGTCAGGTATTCTTCCACACCCAGTCTCCGGCACTGGAGACGGTCGGATTCGTTCGCAGAATTAGTGAGTACAACGACCGGAAGCGACTGTGTGCGCGGATCCTTCCGCAATTGCTGCAGCACTTCCATTCCGCTGACCAGGGGCAAAGAGAGGTCCAGAAGAACGACGGAAGGGACGGACGGTTTTTGTTCGGGAGTCTCCGGAAGCAGAAGTCGAAGTGCTTCGGCACCGTCGCGGGCA
>JAVBYA010000173.1 GCA_030824295.1 Bacteroidota bacterium | reverse complement strand
ATCACCACAGGGATAGAATCGGCAGAAACGATCTGGTCCAGCTGCGGTGAATGGATGCGGACATCGGACCCCGCCAGCGCACGCAGCGCACCAACGGCATTCAGGACACCTGCTCCTGTTTGGGCATCCCAACCTTCCGCACCGATATCATCTGCGGTCTGTAGCAGAAGACCGCGGATCTCTTCATTGGTGAACTGCACATATCCCGGCACGGTCAGCGATTTTTTGCGTTCAGAGGCAATGACCAGAGCTGCTGCTGCAGCAACATGAGGAGCTGCGGCAGATGTACCGGAGAACTGATCCGTGTATCCGCCGCCCATCACTGTTGTGACGATCTGTTCGCCGGGTGCCGTCAGATCCAGCGAAGGACTGTAGGAGGAAAAGAACGAACGGTAATCGTTCTTACCGACAGAACCGACAGAGATGACCTCATCGAAGTCGGAGGGATAATGGGGTGCGGCACTTCCGTCATTGCCGCTGGATGTGACCAGGACGATATTGCGGGAGTACGCGAAGCGGAGTGCATCGTGCATCATCGACGAGCGGATAACATCACCGAAACTCATATTGATGACATCGGCACCATTCTCAGCTGCGTAGATGATCGCTGCAGCGATATCAACGTCATTCCCTGTGCCGTTCTTTCCGAACGCCCGCAAGGGGATCAATCGCGCAGGAGTGATCCCGGCAAGACCGAGCCCGTTGTCTGCACGTGCACCGATGATGCCTGCCACTGCCGTTCCGTGTCCATGTTCGTCCGTTGGATCGTTATCCCGTTCATTCCAGTCGCCGGCATCCTCCGATTCGAATTGGACGAAATCATACCCTCGCCAATCGTCGATATAACCATTGGAATCATCATCGATGCCGTTCGCTTCTTTACCGCTCCCGTACTCTCCGGTATTCACGGCAACGGCTGAGGCGAGGTCGGGATGTTCCGTGTCGATACCAGTATCAATAAAAGCAACGTTCACTTCCGGCAGTGAAGGAACGATGGTCCCCTCCTGATACAGGTAGTGTATTCCGGTTCGCACAAGGTTCCATTGAGAGGAGAAGGCAGAATCGTTGGGAAGCGATGAAACGGAGTATTGCCGCACCGGCTCGATGAACGCAACGGCGGGATCGTCGGACAGTTGACGCAATGCAGCATCGTTCAACGCAGCGGATGTTCGTATCAGCGTGTACTGTCCCCAAGGGAATGCTGAAGTTGAAGGAGCGGAACCGCTCCGAAGCAGACGAATGGAATGCGACACGGTGCGCGCAGCACGAGGTGTGTTCAAGGCCGCAACGGAACGGAATCGTTCCGAGAACCGTGCCGTATCAGGGCGCTGTGACGTGAACTTGACGATATACGTCTGTGCGAACGCGATGTTCAGCGTCAGAAGAAGGATATATCCGACGTGGCTCCTCCGCATCAGGAATCAAGATCGTTCTTATCGGTCACATTCTCGATCGGCGAGGGATACTTCCCGCCGAAACAAGCGGTACAGTATCCCTTCCTCTCTCCGGACGGTACGGATGCCAGCATTTTCTTCGGGGAGAGATATTGGATGCTGTCCACACCGAGTTCTTTACGGATCTGTTCGATATCCTCTCCGCATTTCACTGCGATGAGATCCTCGCGGTTGGGAAAGTCCATACCGTAATAACAGGAATTGACGATCGGCGGCGACGTGATGCGGAAATGGATCTCTTTGGGACCTGCCTCCTTCAATAATTTCACGAGCTGCTTGGACGTTGTTCCGCGGACGATCGAATCGTCCACCACAACGACCTTCTTTCCCTTCAGGACACCCTTGACGGTATTGAACTTCGTCTTCACTTTCATCTCCCGCTGTCCTTGCTCGGGCTGGATGAATGTCCGGCCGACATAGTGATTGCGGATGAGGCCGAGTTCCAGTTTCGTGTTGATCCCCTGCTTGATGGATTCGGTCACGAAACCGAGAGCGGAGGTGTTGCTGGAGTCCGGAACACTGATGACGATGGTCTTCTCATCCTTATCCGGAGCGACGGGGGATTCCTGTGCCAGAGACTTACCGAGTTTACGGCGGACCTTATCGACGCTTTCGCCGAAGATGAAACTGTCCGGACGGGAAAAGTAGATATACTCGAAGATACAGTGATGGGACTGATCGACCTGTTTCGACAGCCGGTACGACTGAAGGACCTCTTTCCCATCCGCACGGCTATTGATCACGAGGATCTCCCCGGGCTCGATGTCCCGGAGATATTTCGCATCCAGAATATCAAAGGCGCAGGTCTCCGATGCAACAATATAACTTCCGTCCTTCTCTCCAAGCGCCAGCGGCCGGAATCCATGCACATCACGTGCAGCAACGAGCATTGTATCGGTGAGAATGAGCAGCGAGAAGGAACCTTCCACTTGTTCGATGGCATCGCGGATCTGGTCGATCTGTTTCGGCTGTTTGCTGCGGGCGATCAGATGGAGGAGCAGTTCCGTATCCGATGTGGTCTGGAAGATGGTCCCATCCTGCTGCAGTGCATGACGGATGGTGCGATAATTGGTGAGGTTGCCATTGTGTGCAACACCGAGATTCCCGTCCCGATAATTCACGATGAGGGGCTGTATGTTCTTTTCATTGTTCGCCGAACCGGTGGTGGAATAGCGGTTATGGCCGATGGCAGAACGCCCTTTGAGCGTTTCCTTCAAAATGCTGTAATCTTTGAAGACGTCAGTAACAAGGCCCATCCCTTTTACAAGATTGAAATGCTGCCGCTGCTTGTCCTCACGGAATTCCGATGTGACGATCCCGCTCGCCTCCTGTCCCCTGTGCTGGAGCGAATGCAGACCATAATACGTGAGAACGGATGCTGTAGGATGGTCGTACACTCCGAATATCCCGCACGCTGTCCTGGGTTTATCATTCTTGAAGCGGCTGTAGTTCTTTCGTTTCTTCACCGTATCACCGTATCCTTTAACCAATGAGTATCATCCGTGGATGTATAATCTGTTGTATAGTGGAGCCCGCGGCTCTCTTTTCGTTCCAAAGCCGAACGGATGATCAGATCTGCCACGCAGGTCAGGTTCCGTAGCTCGATCAACCCTTCCGTTACCTTCGTCCTCTTATAGAAATCCTTTACTTCCTCCATGATCAGGCGGATCCTGCGTTGTGCTCGCTCCAGCCGATGGTTCGAACGGACGATGCCGACATAATCCCACATCAGCTGCTGGATCTCTTTCCTGTTATGCGAAACCAGCACCCA
>JAVBYA010000019.1 GCA_030824295.1 Bacteroidota bacterium | reverse complement strand
TAACGAGGTGAGCAAGATCGTTCTGGCGCGTCCTGCGGTGGAAGCAGGGGAATCATTGGGATTCCTGCCGGGTGATATGGCGCAGAAGATCGACCCGTATCTTCGTCCGCTCTACGACGCGCTGGACGATATGCTGCCGAGCGAGAAGCTGAAGCTCTATCTGGAGCGACGCATCATCGAGATCGTTCCGTTGGCCTACATGCGCGGCAGGACGCTCCACAATGCATTCGTCATCCTGGACGAAGCACAGAATGCCACGGCGATGCAGATGAAGATGTTCCTGACCCGTCTGGGGAACAATTCCAAAGCGATCATCACCGGGGATGTCACGCAGATCGATCTGCCGAGCAATGCAACGTCCGGTCTGGTCCAGATCCAGGATGTGCTCCAGAAGATCGAAGGGATCGATTTCGTTTATTTCAACAAGAACGATGTAGTGCGCCACCGTCTGGTGCGGGAGATCATCGAGGCGTATGGGAATTATGGGAAAACAAATGCTTAAGGATGTGGTCGCCGTTTCGAACGGAGAATGAGGAGACAGGAAGCGGTGAGGGATATCCTCTTACCGCTTCTTCGCTTCATTCCAGAGTGCATCCATCTCTTCCAGCGTTGTTGCATGGATATCCTTCCCTTGTGCCGTCAACCGCTGTTCGATGTACTGGAAGCGTGAGGTGAACTTCTTCACGGTATCCTGCAATGACTGCTCCGGCTCCACATGGATGAACCGTGCATAGTTGACCAATGAAAAGAGAAGATCGCCGAACTCTTCATGCGTATGCACCGCATCGCCGGACTCGACCGCCTCATGCAGCTCTTCCATCTCTTCCACCACTTTCTTCCAGACATCCTCCCGTTTCTCCCATTCAAAGCCGACCTTCGCCGCTTTCTTCTGCACTTTCTCGGCCTTCATCAAAGCCGGAAGATGCTGCGGAACTCCTTCCAGTACGGACATCCGTCCTTCGGTCATTTTGATCTTGTCCCACAATGCCGATTGCTCCGCGCCGCTGTTCACAACGGCTTCGCCGTAGATGTGCGGGTGCCGACGGATGAGTTTGGCGTTCACTTCCGCGAACACCTCTTCCAGCGTGAACCGCTTCTCTTCCTCAGCAATGATGGAATGGAACACCACCTGGAGCGCCACATCGCCGAGTTCTCCCCGCAGATCGTCGAAATTCCTCCTGTCCACGGCATCCAACGCCTCATACGCTTCCTCGATGAAGTGTTTCTTCAAACTCTCATGCGTCTGTTCCTTGTCCCACGGGCATTCCTGCCGGAGGCGTTTCATAATGGCAACGAACTCATCGAATTCTTTCATGCAGGACCCATTGGTAAGGATGGATGGAATAGGGCGGTGCCGGCACTGTGCAGTACAACAGACGGACCGGTTGTAAGATAAAATTCACTCAGAGTCAACGGATAAATTCCTCCGCATGCTCAGCCGGATGCCTTCCGGATAAATTGCTATTGGCTTTTGGAAAATCCCTTTAGTACTTTGCGGTCAAGAGAACAGACGACTATGAAAAAACTCCTCCTGATACTTCTCGCGATCATCATCGCATCGACCATCTTTCTGGAGATCGCCTCGCGTAAGCGGACGGCCGATATGCTGGTGGTGAATGCCGTTGTTTACACTGCGGATGTGTCCGCTCCGACTGCCGAAGCATTCGCGGTCCGCGGCAGCAGGATCGTTGCCGTCGGCACCACACAAGATATACAAAATCAGTACACATCACAAAATGTCATCGACGCGCAGGGGAAGACGGTCCTTCCCGGACTCATCGACGCCCACGCGCATGTGATGGGGCTGGGACAGAGTCTGTCCGAACTGAATCTGTACGGCACCACCTCTCAGCAGCAGATCGCGGAACTCGTCGCGGCGAAAGCAAAGCAGCTGAAGCCGGGAGAATGGATCCGCGGACGGGGATGGGATCAGAACGATTGGGGGAGCGGAACTGGTCAAAAGCCATTCCCGACCGCAGCGAGTCTGGACAACGCTGCGCCGAACAATCCCGTCATTCTGAACAGGGTGGACGGACATGCGATCTGGGTGAATTCCGCTGCCATGCGGCTCGCGGAACGTGCGAACGATCTTTCCATCGAAGCAGAGGGTGGACAGATCATCCGTGACAAGAACGGCAAACCGACCGGCGTCTTCGTGGACAATGCCGAGACATTCATCCGTGCTGTTGTGCCGGAATATTCGATCGAAGAGAAGGTGCGGCTGTATCAATCGGCATTCCGGGAATGCCTCCGGCTCGGCATCACCGGTGTCCATGATATGGGGATCGATGCGGTCGATTTCAATATCTACCGCTGGTTATCGGAGACGAATGCCCTGCCGCTCCGCATCTACGCGCTCATCGGCGGAGGCGGAACATTCCTGAACGACATGCTCATTGCCGGACCGTATGAGGACCGCGTCAACCGCATGTTCGCACTGCGCAGTATAAAATTGTATCTGGACGGTGCACTCGGTTCGCGCGGCGCGGCACTCATCGAACCGTATTCCGACGATCCGAACCACAGCGGTCTCATCACCACTCCTCCCGATTCTGTCCGTGTGATGGCGGAACGCGGGCTCGCGAACGGATTCCAGATCGCCATCCATGCTATCGGGGACCGGGGGAACAACATTGCGCTCAATGCGATCGAAGCTGCTTCCCGCCGGTATCCGGAAGCGGCGAAACATGCCAGGATGCGCATCGAACATGCCCAGGTCATCGCGCCGGAGGATATCCCGCGGTTCAAAAAATTGAACATCCTTCCCAGCATGCAGCCCACCCACGCAACATCCGATATGTACTGGGCGCAGGCCCGGCTCGGACCGGAACGTATCCTCGGTGCATACGCATGGCGTTCACTGCTGCAGGACGGGAACATCATCCCTTCCGGTTCGGACTTCCCGGTGGAACTGCCGAATCCGCTGCATGGATTCTACGCTGCGGTCACCCGCCGGGATAAAGAGGGAATCCCGATGAATGCGGACGACGTGGTCGAACGGTTCCAACTCTCTCCTGAAGGGATCAAGGACCCCACGCTGTTCGACGGCGGCTGGTATGCCGGTCAGAGGATGACGCGCGATGAAGCGCTCCGTTCCTTCACTATCTGGGGTGCGTATGCAGAGTTCATGGAGCATGAGAAGGGGAGCATCACGCCCGGTAAACTGGCGGACTTCATCATCCTCTCAAAGAATATCATGACGATCGAGCCGGCAGAGATCCTGACGGCA
>JAVBYA010000352.1 GCA_030824295.1 Bacteroidota bacterium | reverse complement strand
TCTCGGTCTGCCACCACGTATCCATGATCGGGCATTTCTCCTTGCCGATGTTCTTGTAGAACCAGCGCCACGCTTCGGGATTGATCGGTTCTCCGACGCTGCCGAGCAGCCGCAGGGAAGAGAGGTCATGACGGTTGGCCCACGATGTGCCGAAGCGCATCAGTCCGCGGATGGCGGTAGGAGTGGAATAGAAGATGGTGATGCCGTACTTCTCGATCATGGACCACCAGCGGTCCGGATAGGGATAGGTCGGTGCGCCTTCGTACATGAACGACGTGGCACCGGCGATAAGCGGTCCATAGACGATGTAGGAATGTCCGGTGATCCATCCCGGATCGGCAGTGCACCACCAGCGGTCCTCTTCCTTCAGATCGAACACATCCTTGATGGTGGCATGCACGCCGACGGAATAGCCGCCATGCGTGTGGAGGATCGCCTTCGGTTTGCCGGTGGTGCCGGAGGTGTAGAGGATGAAGAGCGGGTCCTCGGCATCCATCACTTCGGTCTCACATTTGGAACCGTTCTTGGAAGCGGGAAGGTTCATCAGTTCGTGGTACCAATAATCGCGTCCCTGTTCCATCATAACATCGATACCGAGATGCTTCACCACCACCACATGCTCCGGGGCGCCGCTGCGCTGCAGCGCTTCGTCCACGATCTTCTTCAGTTCCACTTTCTTGCCGTTCATGTTCCCGCCGTCCGCAGTGATGACCACTTTGGATTCGGAGTCCTCGATGCGTCCATGCAGCGCCTCCACAGAGAATCCGCCGTAGACGACGGAATGGACGGCGCCGATCTTCGCGGTAGCGAGCATCGCGATGACCGTTTCCGGAATGCGGGGCATATAGATCGTTACACGGTCCCCTTTGACCACACCCATGCTCTTGAGCACATTAGCGAACTTGCACACCTCGCGGTTCAGGGCGTGATAGGACATGGTCCTGAGCTCGCCTTTCTCGCCTTCCCAGATGATCGCCAGTTTATTGCGGCGCCAGGTCTTCACATGGCGGTCCAGCGCATTCAGCACGATGTTCGTCTTACCGCCGGTGAACCATTGATAGAACGGCTTGTTGGAATCGTCCAGCACTGTGTGCCATTTCTCGTACCATTCCAGTTCCTCCGCCCGTTTCGCCCAATACGCCTGGATGTCCATCGCTGCTTCGGCGCGGACCTTCTCGGGATCCGGCACGTTCGCATTGGCGACGATCTCCGGGGAAGGGTAATACATCTCATCCTGTGCAGGGTTCTGATTGAGCGGTGCTTCCTTCATGGAATGGACTCCTTTTTGTGGTGATGATGATCTGCGATGACCGTTCAACGGTGTCGGGAAGTATACAGAAGAGTGCCGATTTTTGCAAGGAACAATCGTACAGACGCCTTGCTCTCTAGTCCAACAGGTGGTATCTTCCTTTATGATGCGCAGTTTGCTTGTGATACTTTCCCTTTCCTCTCTTCTCTTCGCCCAGCCGCTGAAGTTCCGGCATCTCGGCATCGAGCAGGGACTCTCACAGTCCTCTGTGATGTGCTCCCTGCAGGACAGCGAAGGATTCCTCTGGTTCGGTACGTGGGACGGATTGAACCGTTACGATGGATATTCGTTCGTCCACTACCGCCATGATCCTCAGGATTCATCGACGATCTCCAATAACAGTATCCTTGCCATTGCAGAAGCGCCGAACGGAACTCTCTGGATCGGTACCGCAACGCGGGGGATCAATGTGCTGGACCGCCGGACCGGAGTTGTGCAGCGGCTGCCTCTCTATCCGACCAATATCATCGGCCCGACCGTCTTCCAAATGATCGATTCAGTGACGATGGCCGTGGGGATGGTCCATGGCGTGCTGAAATACGACATCCGGGATCCGATGAAGACACCGGTACATGAATCAAGCGACTCATTGTCCATCTTCTACTTGAAGGACGCTGATGGAACGGAATGGACCTTGCAGTTGAACGGGATCATCCGCCGCACCGCTTCCGGGCGAAGAAGTTTCCATGCGTTCGATCCCGCGGCATTGGGGCTGCCTCCATCCTCCTCTCTGTTCCATCTGTACGCTGATGCGTACGGGACTTTGTGGGTAAGTACATTCGGCGGCGGACTGATACAGTTCGATGCGGAGCGGTCCGAATTCCGCCAACCGAATTTTGGCCGGCTGGGACTGGCAAGCCGTACTGTTCGTTTTGTTACGGAAGACCGTCAGGGTCGATTCTGGATCGGAACGGAAGATGGACTGTTCCGCGGTGTCTTCACCGGTAACGGGAAAGAGCGGCGCTTGGTCCGATTCGAGCAGTTCCGGAGGGAACCGGAGGATCAGAACAGTTTGAGCAGTAACACGGTCTTTTCATTCATGGAGGATCGGACCGGCATGATCTGGATCGGAACGAACGTCGGCCTGAACACACTGCTGCCGGAGCGAAAACGATTCATCACAATGCGGAACAAGTCGGCATTGGGAAAGGAATTCCATTCCCATTATCCTGTTGCGATCTTCGACGGCGGAGATTCCATCGTATGGATCAGCACACAAAAGCACCTCTACCGATATAACGGACGGCACGATTCCTGGCGGCGGTATACCACACGGTCATCCGGATTGTCGCACGATCAGGTCTACAGGATCTTCAAGGATTCCCGTTCCCGGCTTTGGTTCGCAACGCGGTTCGGACTGAATCGGTATGATGCCGCGACTGACCGGTTCAATGCCATCATCCTTCCTGGGGCGGAGAAGGACCTTCCGTTCTTGAACCGTATCTTCGACATCACGGAAGATGCGGATGGGATGTTATGGCTGGCGACGATACGCGGTGTGGTCCGCTACGATCCTTCCACCGACCGATCGCACAGGTATCTGGACGCGGCTGCATCCGATTCCCAACGGTACAGGTATATCATCTCGCTCAATGCACATCATGAACATCTCTGGGTCGGCACGAACGCAAAAGGGTTGGTCCGGCTGCGCCGTTCGGACGGAGGTATCGATACGGTGCTGATGCCGGTGAACAGCTCGGCGGCAGGCGCTGCGTACATGGAATTGATCCGAGATTCCCGCGGCACACTTTGGGCGGCGACGATGGGCCAGGGTATCATGCGCATCGACGAACGGGATGGACGAATTTCGGTCCGGCGTTATTCCGTTCGGGAAGGATTGCCGAACGATTACACATACGGAATTCTTGAGGATGAGCGCGGGAATCTATGGATCTCCACCAACAATGGACTGGTGCAATTCGACCCTGAAACGGAACATTTCACCACCTATACCAC